>NZ_JBSICD010000026.1:0-62320 GCF_058246155.1 Providencia sp. UF-183
CGCCAGTGGAAATCACCAAGCGGCTGAACACCAATGTGGATGCGATTGTGGCATCGGCCTGTGTACAAATGCCGTCATTACCCTCGGTGCAATTGATTGAAAACCGCGTGGGCTTGCCAGTGTTGTCTTCTTCGGTAGCGACAACTTACATGATGTTGAAAAAACTGGGCTTAGAGACACGTGTTGACGGGTTTGGGTCGTTACTCTCAGGGAAGTACTAAACTAATATTTTATTCATGAGGTACTGAAAATGCTAGGTTCAACCGTTCATATTGATACCTTTACACGTGATAATTTACCACCGCAAACCTTGTGGCCAACGTTTTTATTGGAAGGAAATGAATACCCTGAATATATCAATGCTGCGGTTGAATTAACCGATAAAATGGTTGAACAAGGGTATGGCGATAAACTTGCATTGATTGGTGATAATTATCAATTCACCTATAAAAAACTCACTGAATTAACAAACCAAATCGCCCAAAGCCTGATTGAAGATTATGGTGTCATGCCGGGCAATCGCATTTTGATCCGTTCTGCCAATAGCCCGATGATGGTTGCATGTTGGCTTGCCGCGACCAAAGCGGGTGCAGTTGTTATCAATACCGACCCTATGCTGCGAAGCCTTGAACTCAGTAAAGTCGTGAATAAAGCAGAAGTTTATTTTTCCCTGTGTGAAAAGCGCTTATTGAATGAAATTGAAAATTGCCAAAAAGAGAGTCAATTTCTAAAAACCATTATTCCTTTTGATGGTAGCGCAGAAAATATCGGTGAATTAAACCAAGCGGCTGAAACAAAATCTGTGAATTTTCAGGCAGTACTTACAGGGCGTGATGACGTTGCTTTATTAGGTTTTACCTCGGGTTCTACGGGGGAACCTAAAGCCACAATGCATTTTCATCGCGATATCTTAGCGATAGCCGATCACTATGCAAAAAATACCCTTAAGATAAACAGCAAAGATATTATCTTGGGGGCATCGCCACTTGCTTTTACTTTCGGGTTAGGGGGCTTAGCCATTTTTCCATTACGTTTTGGTGCAACGTCAATATTAATGGGGCCACTTACACCAATTCAGTTCTTGGAATATATTGAAAAATATAAAGTCACCATTTGCTTTACTGTTCCAACGGCCTACAAAGTGATGATTGATGAAATTAAAGACCCAAATGTATTAGCCTCATTAAGGGTTGCCGTTTCCGCAGGGGAAACATTGCATGGTGTACTTTATGATGCATGGATTAATAAAACGCAGATCCCCATTTTGGACGGGATTGGCTGCACGGAAATGCTACATATTTTTATTTCCAACAGTATTGATAACCATCGTCGAGCCTCAACAGGGCGGGTATTAGATGGCTATCAAGTTAAAATTGTTGATAATAATATGGATGAAGTGCCATATGGTGAACCAGGCTGGTTAGCTGTAAAAGGGCCAACCGGTTGCCGTTATTTAGCCGATGAAAGACAGAAAAACTATGTTCGACAAGGGTGGAATATTACGGGGGATATTTTCAAACAAGATGAGGATGGTTTTTTCTATTTCTCAGATAGATCAGACGGCATTATTGTAAGCTCGGGGTACAATATTTCTGGAACTGAGTTAGAGTCCGTATTATTGACTCATCCGGCAGTAAAGGAATGTGTCGTTATTGGGGTTCCTGATGAAGCGAGAGGTAAAATTGCCAGTGCATTTATTGTATTAAATGACTGGATAATACCAGAAGATAGCTTAGTTAAAGAGCTACAAGATTATGTGAAGTCTAAAATTGCACCTTATAAATATCCAAGGGCAGTAAAATTTGTCGATGAGTTACCTAAAACTTCAACAGGTAAACTTCAACGCTTTAAATTACTCGAATAAATACCGAAGCCGAAATAATCCTAAATAGATTATTTCGGCTAAACCTTATTTCAAAATAGGATGTTGATGAACAATGTCATTTACTTTTGACTTGGTGCTGGATAATAAACTGCTTAAAATTTCTTTATCTTCCGATTTAATACCAGCCAACAATTCATTAATCCATGCTTGATGCTGAGTTTTCATTTCATAAAATAAGTCTAAGCCTGTTTGCGTTATTTTAATAATGCTAGCGCGGCGATCATCAGGGTCAGGGAGACGAACAATTAGCCCATCTTTCTCAAGACGCGTTGCAAGGCCTGTAATGTTCCCAGCGGTCACGATAATCAACTCAGAAAGTAGACCCATGCGGATACCTTCAGGATTGCGTTCTAATTGCGATAAAATATCAAACCGAGATAATGAGCTATTAAAGTTATTGCGCATGCGTAGCTGTAATTCGGATTCGATAATTTTTACTGTGGATAATAAATATAACCATAGCCTGATATTTTTTTTGTTTTCATCCATCGTTTTTTACTCTCGATAATACGCAGGTTAATTGCAGTGCTTGTTTATTATTTAGTCATCTCGCTATTATGCCAATAAATAACGCCATTGGGAATCTAATATTAAATTAATGACATCACTTATACCATTAATAAATAAAATAAAATAAAGAGTAAAGATTAAGACATATTTTATGAAGCGAAAAAGAGCTTGTTAGCAGAATGAAAATATCAAACTGCTAACTCAATAGGAAAGATTAAAAGTAAGCAAGAAATGGCAATAAAATCAACCCAGTAAAATAAATCCCAAGACCAAATGCACCGTGTGATAGCAAACTCATTAAACGGGCTTTGTTCGGATTAGGGGTTTTGCTCGCGGCGATACCTGCTCCCATACAGGGTTGCATAAAGAAATAGGGAGCCACAACCGTGATAATGCCCCAAATTAAAGCAGGCAAAAATGTCGGTGCAAGAAACCAACTTTCGCCACACATAACGATAAAAATAAAAGCAAAAACAACGCCAATAGCATAGTGCACAACCCAGCCCAATGCATTTTCTGCGGGGATTTTTTTACTTTGAGCAACGGAAGGACGGTGTATAAATTGACCATGAGCCATGTGGCCAACCCAGCGACCAACCATTGAAAAATTTAATGTTTGCTGACCGAAAAACCTAAGAAGTAGTGCCCATAGATCCATGACAATGGTTGAGCCCACGCCAAGTATTATGATTAAAGATAATGTAGATAACGTCATTTTTCCCCTTTAGTGTTAAGTTACACGTCTAATAGGGTGATAGAGATACGTTAATATAGCGAAAACAAAGTAAAGCAAGGGTGCAAAGGTGCTTTCAATTTATTAATAAGAAGATAGGCCAATTGTGCGAAAATTCGTATAACTTAGTCATAATAGGCTTTCTACTAAGTGTCACTACCTTTAGTTGGTGATATTATAACCAGCTAAAGTCAAAAGGATATGAATATGAACTGTGATAAAGAAAAAGGTATTTGCCAAATCGGAGATCTGCCCGCGGATCAACCTCAAGTTTCACCGCTTGAAAGCACATCTGCAACAGTGTCTTTTTACTATATTGGTGACCCCATGTGTTCTTGGTGCTGGGGCGGTTCTGAAACGTTTTCCGAACTCGAAAGGTTATGTAAGAAACTTAATTTTAATTTTAATATTATTACAGGCGGGCTAAGGGCAGGAGGCGGCGACGAATGGAATGCGAGCTTCCGTCAATTTTTAAGGAATGAGTGGGATCATGTCGCACAGCGAACAGGGCAGCCATTCACCCATAAATTACTTGAGCGAGCACATTTTGAATATGACACTGAACCGGCCTGTAGAGCTGTTAATGCCGCACGTTATTTTTTAAAGCATGAAGAACTTTATCGCTTTTTCAAAGCTATCCAATATAAGTTTTATGTACTCGGTGGAGATCCAAAAGAAATTTTGTTCTATCAGGATTTATGCGAAAAATATTCAATCGACTTTAGCGAATTTGAAAGAGTCTTTAATGACCCGCAGACAAAATCAGAGACAACTAAACAATTTACACTTTGTCGCCAATGGGGCATCAGGTCATTTCCAACAGTGTGTTTTGAATTTAATGGCCAGTTACATCCCTTCATGAGTGGTTATCTTCCAGCGGAATATGTCGAAAAATTGATTCGAGAGAACGTTATGCCGTTAATTAGCGGTAAAACGAATTAACAACAAGTAAATCATCCCAATATTGATTGTTTATTTATCCTTATTTTTTAAATAGGGGTTTTTTATTAAAATATAAAAATAAAATTTAAGAATAAACTTATATAATTAATTTTTAATTAAAATAAATAAGTAAATACACATAGACCTGTTTATTTGTAGCATATTTAAAAATTTGAATATATTTTATTTTCTACATATACTTTGGTTTTACTCTTATTTAGAGTTTTCATTGTTTATGATATTCCATATTAGGAAAAGAAATGAAAAAAACGACTCTTTTACTCAGTATACTAAGTGGTTCAGCTCTATTAATTACGGGTTGCAGTTCTAACAATGATGCATGGGGCAAGTTTGCTAACATACTTGATGGCGCTATGCCATTTGTTAAAGAATCGGAAGATTGGGAAGCATATAGCATCAAGGCAACACAGCAGGGGGTTGTTTATGCTAAATCAACCACGGCTGACCAGCAATTTGTTAGCAAAAAAATGGATAAAGAATACCCTGACGCGATTAATCGTGTCGCGAGTCCATTTGCCTTTAGCTCAAAATCTAAACAAGAATTAGCAGAGTCTAACCAAGGTTATCAATTTAAATATAATGAAGTGGTAGCCGTAAAAGATAAAAAATCATCTAATATTATCGGTTATTGCGTGAATTATGACTCCGATAGAATTATTAATGGAAAAGTTGCTGAAGTAAAAGATGAAGATAAAATAAGAAAAGATTTTATTTATGTCGCGAAAGACAAACCTGTATCCATTGCGACTGTTAGCGAAGAATTCACCAAGACCATGTGTGGCAACGACTTCTATAAAAAATATAAAAGTTAGCCCTAATTAAAATTAATCGAAAAGATAGGACTAAATTGATTAATCCTATCTTTTACTTCATTAGAATTGGTAAACCAAACCTAAACCTAATACGTTGTCAGTATTAATGCCATAATCACGTGTGAAACCATTTTCATTAAGTAGGTTGATTTTATAATCGATCACCGCTGTCATATTGTTATTAAAGTCATACGCTGCACCAACCGCAATGTATTTCACTAAATCTTTATTACCATTTGTGCCTAAGTTTTTACCTTTAGATTGGTTGTACCCAATGGATGGGGTAAGTCCAAAATCAAAAGAATATAGTGCAACAACTTCTAAGTTTTCTGTTTTATTGGCAACCGATTCATCATCAGAACCAAATCTTGTGGTATTTAAAGCTTGGCCGTACATTGCAGCTAAATAAAATTCATCAAGCTCCAATTTACTGCCAATATTCCAAGCTTCAGCACGTTTACCGGTTGCGCCAGTCGCTATATTGTTTTGGCTCGATGTACGTTTTGAATTTGAATAACCCCCACCAAACGTGACGCCGTAACCTAATTCATAGGCCGCTGAGAATCCATAACCATCACCATTATTATCCAAAACATCATTGCTGGAAGATAAGTTTTGGTCGCCATTTTTGCCTTGATATTGAAGTGCAAAGTTTAACCCTTCAATATAACCAAACCCATTGTTATTACGATAAGTCAGTAGGTTACGGTTACGGCTGGTCATGAACGTATCTTCTTGATCCATCGTATCCGCGCCCCATAAAGGCAGAACATCAGTCCATGCGTTAGTATCATAAATAACACCATAGTTACGACCATAATCAAGGGAACCAAAGTCCCCTAACTTCAGGCCTGCATAGGCTAAGCGGTTTTGGTTATTGTTAGCACTTTCAGACTCATTCGTCGCAGTTTCCCACTCAAAACGGCCAAAACCAATAAGCTGGTCTGTAATTTGTGTATCACCTTTTAAGCCTAAACGGACTCTTGAGTCATCGCCATCTTCACCACTTTTAGACTTGGCAATATGATGACGGACATCAATTTGCCCGTAAACATCCATTTTGTTGCCTTGGTGGTTATAAACTTCAGCACTATAGGCTGTTGTTGACACAACTAATGCCGTGCTAAATACGGCTAATTTATTTAAGTACATTGGAGATAATCCCATAAAATATGTTAATAGAAATACATCATCAATACGCAAATAAGTTACGCAGGGGTATTATCAACCGTAAAAAACACTTTAAGCAAACCTTAATTCGTAAAAAAAAATGACATTCAGATATCAATAGAGCATGAAATGCTACTTTAACCTTAATAATGAGTGTGTTATCAAGATGATAAAATAGGCCTATTTAGAGAATTAAAAGCTGTGTGTGCTTGGATATTGTGTTGGAAAGTACAAACTTTAACGGTATGCCTTTAAACATACCGTTTTGAATAGGACTAAACAGTCGGAATAGTTCCACCATCAATCACAAACTCTGTTCCTGTGATTGATGCAGCACGTGATGATGAAACAAAGGCGATTAAATTTGCTACCTCTAAAGGGGTCGCCGGCCTGCCCAGAGGGATCCCACCGAGTGAGTCCATAATTATTTTTTTGCCGCCTGCATAATCTGTTTTTGCATTATCCGCGATACGTTCAATAAATGCGATTGAAGCCTCTGTTTCAATCCACCCCGGTGCAACTTGAACGACTCGAATCCCTTTAGGCGATACTTCTTTTGACAAACTTTTACTGTATACCGTTAATGCGGCTTTTGCAGCGGCATACGCTGTAGTTGATTCAGGGAGTGGAATTGCACGTTGAATCGATGTGACATGCACAATAACACCTTCACCTTGTTTAATCATCGCAGGGAGCAATTGCCTATCTAGTCGAATAGCAGGGAATAGATTTAAGTTTAATTCCTTAACCCACTCTTTATCATGTAGCACTTGGAACCCGCCTGCTGGCGCATTAGAACCACCTAACATATGAACAATAATATCAATTCCGCCAAATAATTTATTGACTTCGTTAGCGACGATGTCACAACCTTCAGCAGTTGAAAGATCAGCTACTACAAATAAAATATCTTTCGGTAAATTATCAGGTTGGTTTCGAGCTGTGGTTAAAACTTTTGCCCCAAGCTCATGAAATAACTTAACGCATGCAGCTCCCGCACCTTTAGTACCCGACGTGATCAAGACGCGTTTATTTTTAAATGAAATAAAATTTTCCATTAATAAATCCTTAGCTTAGTGATGTAGCTTTCATTAACAGTAAATTCGAATGTTAATATAATGGGGGGAGGTGCAAGGGTACTCGTGACTTTAACGCGAGTTTTATTGATATTGTTCTCTGTGCTTATGATGGCAACAAATTCTAACTGGTGTTGATATTGCGCTTTTGTTGTTGTCCACCAAGATTGGATCTCTTCAATCCCGTGGTATTGCTGTCCTTCATCTTCAACATAGGATGTTTCAGTAAAAATATTAGCTAATGCCGCCACATCATTTGTTTTGTCTGTATTAAAATATGTTTGAATTTGCAAAGGTAGTTTCAATTTATCGTCCTGCTTTAATGCTTAGTTGGGTGAGATAAGTAAATGGTATAGATTGACGATTGATGTAACAATCCACATAATGTGGGATGCTTTAATGAAAAAATCGGGATTATGAATAAAGCCAATCTAAACGACCTTCGAGCTGTCATCGCAATTGCAAAACACAAATCCTTCCGTGCTGCTGCAATAGAACTGAATATGTCATCAACGGCATTAAGTCATGCTATCAATAAATTAGAGGAATCAATGGGAGTACGTTTATTTAATCGAACGACCCGCAGTGTTTCTTTGACTGAAGCTGGGCTATTGTTTGTTTCTCAGGTTGGACCCGCACTAAATGATATTCAGGATGCACTAGACGTTGTGTGTTCACAAAGAGAAAGGCCCGCAGGTATCATTCGTATAAATTCGGCTTCATTTGCGGCAACTGAAATCTTTTCCCCTTTAGTGATTCAATTCCTTAAACGTTATCCTGAAATGCAGATTGATTTCGTCACTGACGATAAACTCATTGACATTGCAGCAAAGGGATTTGATTTCGGTATTCGAGCGCATCATCTGATCCCTTCAGATATGATAGCCGTTCCATTGACTCAACAACTTCAAAGCGTCGTTGTCGCAACACCTCAGTACATTGAGCAAAATGGTAAGCCGCGGCTTCCCGTTGACCTTTTGAAGCACAAATGTGTCTGTGTTAGGCTACCTGATGGTTCTATTTTTAAATGGAAATTTGCAAAAAATAATGACGTTACACAAATTGATGTGGTGGGGCAGATTACGGTAGATGAGGTTAATACTGCTAAAATAGCGGTATTAGAAAATATGGGCTTTGCATATTTTATGCAGAAACATGTTGTCGCTGAAATAGAAAATGGGCAACTCATTCCTGTTTTACAAGATTGGTTACCCGCTGGAGAAGGTCTATCCCTCTATTATACTAACCGAAAAAACCCGTCAGCGGGTATAAACGCATTTTTAGCAATGGCTCGGGAAATATACAATAATAGTTAGGAAAACTTCAGCCAATCAATTGATTGAAGTTGTTATTTTCCAAAATTTTGCTCGCTCTCTAAATACCACTCAGAGCTTTGTGTTTTAATGTCAAATACTTGACCTTGATATGGCGTGAGTGGATTCAGGCCCTTATCCCGCATAATCGGTATGCTCTCACTCACTGATTCATTCCATGGATGAAATGCCATAGCATAAGCTCCCCAGTGGACTGGCACAATGCGCTGCGCATTAATATCAAATGCAGCTTGAGCTGTTAAATTGGGGAACATGTGATCATCCGGCCAACGCTTGTCATATTGGCCATTTTCGATAAACGCAATGCTTATATTAGGAAATTTTTTAGCAATCTCTGAGAAATGCGGGCCATAAGCAGTATCTCCGCTGTAATAAATGGTCTCGTTGGGATCTTGAATAATATATCCCCCCCAAAAACTTTTATTGCTGTCTGTCAAACTGCGTCCAGAGTTATGAAGGGCGGGCACTAAGGTGTAGTGGTTTTCATCGACAGTAGCGGTTTGCCACCAATCTAACTCTATGATATTCCTTTCGTTAATATCAAGAGGTTTGAGATATTCACCTAAACCAAGGGGAACAATAAAGCGTGCATTTTGCTGCCCAAGCTTACGCAATGTATCCTCTTCAAAGTGGTCATAATGATTATGTGAGATTAAAACGATATCTGTTTGCGGCCATTCTTCAACCACGGCAGCAGGGCTTGAAAGCGACGCATATTAATAACGAGTGGTGATACTGAAGCGCCAATAACGGGGTCAACAGCAATAGTTTGTTGATTAACTCGCATTAATAATGCCGAATGACCGAACCATATAAAACGATTTGTGCCATCATCCTTGAGAAATAATGGCCATTCTGGTTTGTGCATTGGAAACTTTATTTTAGGTTTATATTGGCTTTCTCCACCAAGCATTTTAAATAAGCCAGTAGCACCATCACTGATGGTGACACTACGTAATTGTTGAGGATTAACAAATCCTTTTTTGTCCTGATTATAATTAGGGCTTGCAATGTATTGAGGGAAGGTGCGAGAAAAAACTGTGCACCCAATAGCAAGCACAATTAATAAACCAACAATAAATATGAACATAGTTTTATTCTTCAATATCATATGATTAAACTGTATTTCTAAAGCCAAAAAATAGACGTAGCAGTAGCTAGTAAGCGATATTTACGCCTATTTTATTGACCCATAGCATGATTAATTAATAGTTAAATTCAAATAAGAATTTTTTAAATTTATGAGAATTTACGTTAGATATTAGACGGCGCTAATAACGCTTGCGTTGTTTCCCATAATCGCTGAGCATTATTTGCATCCAATGCCCAGCCAGCTACTACGGAAAATTCAGTCATCCTATCACCGCTAGTGTGAGTGATTAGCTCAGCTTCATTACAATCAGCAAAATAACGCCCACCAATATTCTCTAAGGTTGGCAAGGTTGCAACGAGAACTGAGGTTGCGGCCCCTTGCTGTGGGGTTTTCCAAAGATGTTCAGGAACGGGTAACTCACCTGAGTAGCGTTGCAAATTAGATTTAATCGCGCCAGGCATCACCGCATTAGTCAATATATTGTCTTTTGCCCAGCGACGGGTCGCTTCTACAGCAAATAAAATTAAGGCTGTCTTAGATTGACCATAAGCACTCCAAGGATCATAGGGGCGGATATGGTAATGAATATCATCAAATATAACAGGGCTGAAGTGATGTGCGGAAGAACTCACTACAACAACTCGTGCGCCGTTTGCTTTTTTTAGCGCAAGATATAATCCATTAGTTAACAAGAAATGACCAATATAATTAATGGCAAACTGAGCTTCCCAACCTTCTTCAGTCCGTGTTTCTGGCATTGCCATTACGCCTGCATTATTAATCAGAATGTGTAAAGGGTCTGACCATGTTGATGTGAAATCACGAATAGAATCTTTATTTGCTAAATCAAGATAGGCAACATGAATATTTTCATTACCCGTTGATTTTACAATTTCTAATGCAGCTTGTTTTCCTGCATCAATATTTCTAACCGCCAAGGTAACTGATGCACCATTATTTGCCAAAGTTCGAGCTGTTTCAAAGCCAATACCCGAAGCTGCCCCTGTGACAATCGCATTTTTACCCGTTAAATCGATACCATGAATAACTTCGTCTGCGCAGCTATTGAAACCAAACTGTGTTTTAATTCTCATGAGTGAGTTCCTTATTTAAAGGCAAAAAAAGGTCGAGCAAAAGAGATGGCAATATATTTATTGCCAGCCAAATTGCGATTAATTAAAAAATATTAAATATAAGTTCTATGCTGAAATTGCTTTCCACATAATTTCATAGCCGAGTTCTAGTAATGCATCTTTACGATCAGGTTGTTTCTCAATCTGTTCGCTTGTGGCATCTGAGATATTTTGAAAAAGGTTATAAATAAAATCTTTTTCATTTGAAATGAGTAAGTTATCTTGAATCGCCTGAGTAAACATTTGATCAACTAAAACGAGGGTTTCAGGTGTTTTTGATAAGGTATCTGAGGTGAGTAACTCGGAGACTGAAAGTAACCTAAGGACTCGCTTTCCATTCGGATTTTTTAGAGACCATTGGGTATATCCTAACCAAACATGCTTAATTTGAGCATGAATATCTGATTCTCTTGGATAATCAGCAACTAACAAATCTGCCATATCATTTTTTAAAATGAGATAAACCTCATTAAAGAGTTGTTCCTTAGTCGGGAAGTAAGTGAAAAGGGTGCCAACAGCGACTTTAGCTTTTTTTGCAATACTGGCCGTGGTTGCTGATAAACCATTTTCAGCAAGTATGTCTATCGTAGCATCGATCAATGCCAGCTGTTTTTGTGTACTCAGTGGGCGAGCCATAGAGCCTCCAAAGAAAATAGTTAATGACTGACTAATCACTCAATTATATTCTTAGCTGAGATTTGTGCAATAACTTTGTGTATTAATTTTGCGAAAGGGGGCTTGTGTAGTTTATTAAGAATAGAGGAAGTCGTTTTAACCGCATATGGTATTTCATTGTTAAACGCTTTATTTAAAGAGATTTTTTATAAATCTCTTTGTCGGGATTATGTAAAGTGTTCAGCAGCTAATCTTAGCTGTTGTATCATCAAGATAGATTTCTACTCGTTCTTTTCCTTTGCCAATATTCACTCTCTTTAACCGAATGGTACCAATCTCCGCGGTAGATTTGACGTGTGTACCGCCACAAGGGACTTTTGAAAACCCTTCAATTTTCCAGTATCTACGTTCATTAGGTTCATCATCAAACCCTGTCTGAATTTGATGATCTTCAAGTATAATTTCATTGGCCTTTAATGCTAAATCAGGAAGGATATTTGTGATACTTTCTGGCCAGAAAAAATCAATTCGAGACTTGTCTTGGCTAATATGCGCACCAATTTTTGTGATGTCTCCGTATGTTTTATAAAACAGTTCAAGCACAAGCTCTGCCGCAAAATGAAGACGCATAAGACGTTGACGTCGTTCTCCATTAATCAGCACTTCTACCGATTGCCCAACTTCTAGCTGATGGCCTTCTGGTAGTGTATAGGTAATACTTAATGCTGTTTTTTTAGCCGCAATCACAGGGTAACCACCTATAGAGCCTTCATCACTTTCTTGTCCGCCAGAAAAAGCGAAGAAAATTGTTGAATTTAATTCAATGTCATTGCCAACGACATTTTTAACTTGTGTGGTATGTGATGTTGCATAGGGATCTAGCCAAAAAGTTTTAGTTGTCATCGTATTACTCTTGCTTCTTTGAGGAAAGGGCATTGAACATGATTCAGACCCATGAATACAAATAGGTCACGAAAAACTAAGCTAATTCAATGTAATGAATCTCAAGAAAATTGTCTAGAATTTGAACTCAGTATCGCACTAACAACACTACCATTATTTTTGACTGCCTTTCCCCAGAGGCGTTTAGCGACTCTCTTGCAACGAGAGGTAAGACATTATCATCTTCATCATTTCTTTTTTTATAACCGGTGACGTCAGTTCATTCCGACGAGAGGCTGAATGGACAATGCCTTCCAAGGCATCTGCAAGAATACGTGCTGCGACTAAGTAGTCAGTTTTAGTATCATTTGACGGCGCTGCCGCTCGGATGATGACTTCATAGCGACGATGATACTCACGCTCAAAAGTTTCATAAAACTCCCTTGGAGCAAGCGGAACTTCATGGATCAGAACGCGATGCAGATTTTGGTTAGTCGAATGAAGTGCAATAAGTCCATCAATTAACTGACCAATATGTTGTTCGAGAGAAACCGTTTCTTCTTGTTCTTTGATATCAGGAAGCACGCGTAGAATTTCATCGAGATGCCGTTTTCGAATAGCTTCAGCAATCGCCAAGTTATTTGGAAAATATTGGTACAGTGATCCAATACTGACGCCTGCGGTACGTGCTACCTCATTAGTTGTAAAATTAGCCCAGCCTTTATGAGCTAAAACGCGAGCACCGGCTTCAACGATAATTTCCACCGTGACCTGCGAACGCAGTTGTTTAGGGGATTTGCGCATCACGCGATGGCCTGTAGGAATGCGAGTAGCCATATACGACCTCTATTATTAATATAAGCAAATGCTCACATTTTGGATTTTACCAGAAAGAGCAAACTTATTCTTATGGAGTGTCCGTCATGTTTACAAGTTCAACCAATAATCGCGAAGTTAAACTCATACGTCATGTACAAGGGGAAATTCACCCCGACGATTTTACCATTATGGAAACACCCATTCCTGCGCCCAAACCTCATGAAGTCATCATCCGCAATCGTTGGTTCCGTGTATCTATATCAACAAGGTTGATGGCACAGGAAGATGCAAAGGCTGCAGAAGGAATTCCATTCCCACCACTTAACCCTGGAGATACTTTGGCGGATGGTGCAATCGGAGAGGTTGTCCAAGCTGGAGCAGCAAGCTGTCTACCTGTTGGTAGCCTTGTCATGCATCCGTTTGGTTGGCGGAAATATGCAGTGGCTCACGAGCAAGACTGCAAGCTCATCAACTGCCGTGAACCTGATCCTGCAGCTTATCTCGGTCATGGCTGGACAGCCTATGCAGCATTGACCCGAGGTGTTCAGGTGAAAAAAGGCGATACTGTATTCGTTTCCAGTGGAGCAGGAGCCATAGGTTCGATGGCAGGGCAGATAGCAAGGATCCTTGGTGCGACACGAGTAGTTGGTAGTACGAGTAGTTTCAACAAGGCCAGATGGATGCAAGAAGAATTGAGTTACGATGCCGTCGTCACCCGCGACGGCGGCCCAATGATCGAGCAACTGGCGAAAGCGGCACCTGAAGGTATTGATGTCATCGTAGATATGGTGGGTGGTGAACAGCTATCAGCTGCCATCCAGCAGGCTAATAATGGTGCCCGTGGCGTTCTGCTTGGGGCGCTAACCGCTGAGTTGAACGCAGAAAAGGCGTCTTTGCAAGCACCCGTTACTTTGGATAGTTTTCAACTCATTTTCAAAGACATGACATTACGTGGTTTTAGTGCGGATCATTCACCCGATGCATTTGAATTTTGGTTGCAGGATCTGAAGACATGGAAGCGTGAAGGGCGCATTCATCTCCCATCCGTCACCTTCAAGGGAATAGAAAATTCGATTTTTGCCTTGCAGGAAGCCTGTGCTGGTCGCCTTAAAGGTGTGGTCCTCGTTGAGCTATAAGACTGAAGCCATCCATTTTTTTTCACATTGGAGTTAATATGATTAACACATATCATCGCGTAGGAAACGGCCCGCATCCCATCCTCGTACTTCACGGCTGGTTCGGTGATGCGCACTCGTTCGAACAAATTGAACCTTGGTTGAATGGAGATGCATTCAGTTATGTGTTCATGGATTATCGCGGATACGGGGGGATGAAAGAAATACGCGGAGCCTACACCATCGATGAGATTGCCTCCGATGCATTAAAACTTGCTGATGCTCTCGGCTTTTACAATTTTAGCTTGATTGGCCACTCCATGGGAGGGATGGTGATCGAGCGGATTGCAATACTCGCACCTAATCGAGTGCGTGCACTCGTAGCTGTTGCTCCCGTTCCTTGTGGTGGTGTTTCGTACGATATTCCAACGCGCCGCTTACTTGAAGATGCCGCAGAACGACTGGACAATCGAAAAACCATTATAGACCGTAGTACTGGTAGTCGATTACCTGCATCTTGGGTCGAATGGAAAGCGGCGTATTCGATATCACATTCCTCTTTGGAAGCATTTTCTGCATATTTTCATTCGTGGGCTGATACTGATTTCAGCGATGAGATTATTGGTTTACATCCGGTAAAAGTACTCGTGGGTGAGTACGACCCAACATTCAATGCAGAATTAATGACGAGAACCTATCTTCGACGTTATCCCCATGCAACTGTTGATATTATCGAAAATGCTGGCCACTATCCGATGAACGAGACTCCACTTTCGCTTGTTAGGATTTTTGAAAGTTTTCTTAAAGATCAGTAGGTTAATGAAATCCAATCTTTCTTGCTATTTTAGGTTTAAAACAAGATGAAAATAAATGCCCTAATATAGATTTAAAAATAATAGGTTAGGGCATTTGATGGGAAAGGGGTTTACTTTTGAGGTGAATATGGGCAAATTTAGCTTTTAGTCCAAACATCCAAATGGATGTGCATTTGATTTTTTTCTCATCGCAGATGCACTATTTGGCACATTCTTAGATACGGCATTATGTGGTTGGGTTATTGAGCTCAATACCATTTTATCTTTTAACGACGTGAATTATGCCATGGGTCATCAGAATCTGAGTCAGTATTATCAATCGAATTATTTTCTATCATATCCAGGTAGAGTAATTCAACTTCAGCTCTTGCCCAAGGCGTTCGACGAAGAAACTTTAAGCTCGATTTAATACTTGGATCTTTATTAAAGCAATTTATCTTTATCGTGCGCCCAAGTTGGCTCCAACCATATCTATCAACCAATGCAATAACTTGCATTTCTAGTGTAATGCCATGTAGAGGGTCTTTCGATTTAGATTCATTCATACGGTATATCCGAAGCAGAGGCTAGGTTATCATTGTTGGCGCATATAAATAAGCTGAACACGAAACTAAGTCAATAGGGAGCTCACAATACCTGAGCCACTGTAGCCGATTATTAATGCAATATCTTATTTAACATAATATGCATTATGCGAATCTAAGTGTGAAATGAAGAAATCCAGCGTTCTGGCTGGTTAATCGTGTTGGTTCTTTTTCGGCTCTAGACTTAGTTTTATCTAATAAATATTTCATTTTGTAATGACTCCTATGGGACCTTCGATTGCTCTGATATCTGTTAACTCCCACTCGATGAAATTTTCTACCTACTCGGTTTAGCTATAGGTGTTGCTTTCATCTTCTATTTAACTAAATAAAAATAATCAACTAACCATTAGATGGTCAAAACTGAATGACAAACCACATTTATGCCTTATCAATTAAGCTGATACTATTATTTAATAGCAAATTTTAATCGCAAATAAAGTATTTAGAATGCTAATAGACAGATTACTTAACTGATTTTTTTGATATTTTACCTATTTACTTCAAATTTGCCTTATGTTTAATTTAGCTCTTGAATTGTAATACATAAGTCAGTCTAATATTGCTATAGAGATGATAGAAAATCTATAAAAGCCTATCGTTTCAACTAGACTACCCCCGTAGTACCCCCGTAGTACAGCACGGGGGTTTTCGAATCCTAGCTTAACCAGAGGTTACAATGTCAAATTATGATAACGATATGAATGCAATGCTTTCTTATTTCGCAGGTAAAGCTGCAATAATATTAGGGGTATTAACGTTTGCCATGTTTTTGCTCACATCTAAAATTAATGCTATTGAATGGAAATACACAGTATATTTAGGTGCTGCAACTGCTTTCTGCGCACTAGTAAGATGGAAATTATAAGTTAAATGAGTACGTTATGATTAAATATGTTTTAAAAAAAGAAACACTACTTCTTGCGATAATAACAAGTGCTTCTTATTGCGCTGCATATTTTTTTGAATTAGGGTATGCAAACCATTTTAATTATTCAAAAGACCTCATTTCTATAAGTATAATGAACTTATTGCAAATGGGGTTTGGTCTGTTTATGTTTATATTCATAATAACAGGAATAATGGACATACTTGTGAGCTTGATAAATCCATTGGGCGTTATAGGTAAAATAGCAAAAAATTTATTTTCATATTTCTTCTTAATTATCATTATGTTAATTGTTTTATTTTTGAATGGTGATGTGAGTTTTAAATATTTGGCTATTTCTGTAGGTATATTTGCATTGCTAGTTATCATCGTATCTTTCCCATTCAAAGAAAAATCAAAAAATATTTTGGAGAGTATAAATAACAATATTGAAAAAGAGCTAATAGATAGAAGAACAGGTATTAAAGAAACAAGAAAATCGACCGATATATTAGCAATTCTTTTTATTTTAATTATATTTTCATTAATAATTACCTCATTGGGTAAATATGGCGCAAGAACTAAAACAGTATTTTACACTATTGAAAAAAATAGTGTAGCTTATGTAATAGTCAATAAATATAATGACTATTTCATAGCCAAAAAAATCAATAAAAACAACGAATTTGGGGAGGATACATATATATTTAACATTTCTGAACTAAATAATATTGCAATGAAAGAAATCAAACTAGTAACAGTTGACTAATTCGCATAATGCACGCTATGCTAAAGACGAACCTAGTGCATTTCGGTAACCCAACCCCATTCTACCGGAATGGCTCAGAACCCTTTTTTAACATAGCGACATATCTATTATGCGAATCTAAGTGTGAAATGAAGAAATCCAGCGTTCTGGCTGGTTAATCGTGTTGGTTCTTTTTCGGCTTTAAACTTAGTTTTATCTAATAAATCTTTCATTACCTTCGATATGCGCATTTATCTTCCCCTAAAGTTATTGACTGGCACTTGACGCCAAACAAAAATATGACGGTGCATTACCTCTATAATTATCAGCTTATTTACTCATATAGATGTGGTCACATGGCTAACAAACTAAATCTTAACTGGCCTGAATTTTTAGAAAAATACTGGCAGAAAAAACCCGTTGTATTGAAAAATGCATTTCCTGATTTTGCTGACCCTATTACGCCAGATGAACTGGCCGGCTTGGCAATGGAGCCGGAAGTTGACAGTCGCTTAGTTAGCTTCATTGATAACAAATGGGAAGCGAGCCATGGCCCGTTTGAGGATTACAGCGAATTAGGCGAAAAAGGATGGTCATTGCTGGTACAGGCCGTCAACCATTGGCATGTTCCTGCCGCTGAACTGGTGAAACCATTCCGTGTGCTGCCTGAGTGGCGTCTTGATGACTTGATGATCTCCTATTCGGTACCCGGTGGTGGCGTCGGGCCTCATATTGATAACTATGATGTTTTCATCATCCAAGGAATGGGACGTCGGCGCTGGCGTGTGGGTGATGCCCTTCCGATGCGTCAGTTCTGCTCACATCCAGCACTATTGCATGTCGATCCGTTTGAACCGATTATTGACGTGGAAATGACTCCCGGAGATATTTTGTATATTCCGCCCGGATTTCCTCATGATGGTTTCACCTTCGAAGATACCATGAATTATTCTGTTGGCTTTCGCGGGCCAACTGGACGTGACCTGCTGAGTAGTTTTGCTGACTACGCACTTGAACAGGATTTGGGGGGAATAAATTATGGCGACCCCGACCTGACCGTGCGCGAAAATGCAGGAACTATGGAAACTTATGAGGTTGAACGTCTACGCGCCATGATGATTGAAATGATCAATAAACCCGGTGATTTTGAGCAGTGGCTAGGTCGTTTTGCAACCACCCCACGCCATGAACTGGATATTGCTCCTCCAGAACCACCGTATCAGCCTGAAGAAGTATTGGGCGCGCTGAATGCAGGTGAAAAGCTAATACGACTGAACGGATTACGCGTTATGCGCACCGGAGATTATTTCTTCGTTAATACAGAAAGCTGGATTACTACAGAAGTGAAAGGCGCAGATACATTATGCCAGTTTACAGAAGTTGGAAAGAGTGAACTCGGTGAAGCACTGAAAAATCCTGATTTTGTCGCAGAATTAACCGAATTTATCAATCAGGGATTTTGGTATTTCGAAGAATAAGTCACATCTGCCTGATAAGATAAAACACCTACTGACGGGTGTTTTATCCCTCTTTGAATAACACCAAAGAACTTCGATTAAATGGTGTGATACTTCCCTGCTCCGTTTTTTAGTCATTACCCCAGCTATTCAAAAACTCAGCTATATCATCAATATATTTTTTGTTGATACCTGCTTCTTTTGCCATTTCTTTTTGCATCTCTTCACTAATTTCTTCGTTATCGGCCAAACGGGTAAGCAATAACTGAAAATAGTGAGCCAGAGGGTCGAATTCCTCTTCAGTGACTGGAACTGCGGATTCCAGTGAATATTCTTCCACCATGTCATAATATTTAAATGGTATATAATGAGCCATTAAAAACCTCTGAAGTTAATCTGTACGTCCATATCTTATTGTTAGCCATATCTTACATGAGGAGTGGCACAAACTAAACACGATGCCGCAGATATGCTGATATTAGCCTCATACAGGCAATTCAGTTGTTTAGGCCATTTTATTTATAAAGCGTTAGATAATGAAATGATCGTCACACTGAACCTTCTTTTTCGATAACTAAAATTCGAGCGGCACCAATCGGGTGTGCAACATGCTCACAACCTACATTGGCATAAAAAATATCACCTGTATTTAGGATCGCTTTTTTAACTTCGTTATTCTCTTTGTAGTGCATTTCTACTGAACCATCCATGACAGCGAAAACTTCTTGCCCATCATTGATGTGCCATTTATAAGGTTTATCAGTCCAATGTAAACGGACAGTTGTACCATCAAAATTAGCAATATCTTGAGCTTCCCACGCTTTTGAAGCTGTAAAACTAGCGCTGTTAAATATTTTCATTTTAACCTTTGAACTATTAATGATAGATTAATATAGCTTTACTTCTTTTTATTTTACAAGGAAATTTCATGAGAAAAGTGGGAGATTTTTGTCTGGTGCAAGCTTTTTAAAAGCCCGCACGTTTTATCGACGAGCGAGCTTTAGTTATTTTTGGAAATCTAGAGTGTCGTCCTGTAGCAAAATATTTTTTGTATCCCTTGATTATTATCGTATCTTTTTATGAATGATAAATATCAATAAAAGAACAATAGCAAAACCATAATATGCAAACTCCATTGCACTATTATGACCCGATAATAATTGCGCAGAAAATTTAATCCAAGCATTTGTAGGCATTTCTTTTAATCCAGGCTGGCTTATTCTAGATGTAAATTCCAAATTAAAAACCAAGTCATAATAAAAAAGCCCAACATAGTAAATAAAAATCAAAATTATGGTTAGAAACCATTTAATAAATATTTTATGGCTCATAACTGCTTCCTAATACTCCTCTAGTTTCACCGCCATCAATACTAGTCGCAACTCCTGCCATGCTTGCAAAGAACGTCACAAGTTCAAATATTTGCTGCTTAGCGCCCTTATCTAAAGATGTTAGATTTTCATAATTAGGATGCTGTTTTTTAAATTCATCCGTAACTTCTATGACATCTAGTTTCTCAAAATTATACCTTTTTCCCTCTAAAAAATTTTGAAATGAGACAGGAACAGTAAAGGAATCTTCTCTTTCTATTGGAAATTGGGTGCGGGCTGGAGTGTAATTACCTTTGAATATTTCTGAGCCTGATTGCTTTAATCCTTTCACCGTATGGGTGGTACAATTGTTTCCTGAAACATCATAAACATCAATTGTTTTTCCATTTCTACGTGTTAAATCACCAGCTTCTGATGAAAGTAATGGTATTACACCTGAAATCCAAAGGTTATTAAAGTAAGTCTTTGTCTTATGTATATCTGCATCAGAAATTTTAAATACTCTAGCATTGACTATATAAAGCTCATTTCTTATATATTCACGAGCATCATCGCCTGTCATATAAAGAAGAATTCCATCTCCTGTCAATGTTGCAGGTCCTGTTCGCCCATATCTACCATATGAATAAAGTGATATATTGTTATTTTCGTGAATTGTTATAAATGAATGTCCCGAGCCCGCTGTTTCTGTCCAAGCAAAAACGCCATAAAATAATAGATTATCTGAGATTGTACATTCATTTATTAATGGTATCGCACTAGATTGTGATGAGCCCTGTTGCGCAAATGCCTGTTCAGGTTGCTGGATGGGTGCGGATGCTACTCTCGAGCTAGGTTCATCCTCTGTCATGTAACAATCATTAATGGAATGTATAAATCGCGCATTACAGGGACAAGAGCTAAAACTCTCTAATGTTCCCGCATGCTTTCGATCTTCTAACCAGAAGCTATTCATGCCCCCTAAAATATAATAGAGACCAGAATGTTTGCCGCAGGTGACTCTATCACCTTCTCGAGCGCCTGCCGCGCCATACCACTGCATCGTATTATCACCCGTTAAAATCTGGCCGCCACAGGTTGTTTTATCACCGACCCGTAAAAAATACCCAATTGCCATTTAATCACCTTTACCATATTTATTCAATTTTAGGCGGCATAATAATTCAACCTATGTCAAATAAAAATAGCTGAATAGATTACTATTTCCTCTAAGAATTTGTAAAAATAAGCTGATTTTTAGGCTTTATCTGTTATCAAGTGACAAGTGGATAAAATATGATGAGGAAATCGCCCATTTACCCAGTTTTGGTCTTTATACTTGGAGTTGAACTATGACGGTTTCCATTCGTATTGCAAGTGGCTTACTTTTGACATCACTTCTTGCCGCTAACCATGCGCTTGCACAAGCAGAAAGTAATTTAAATCAAAGTGTTAAATTAAACCATGCGACAATATTTCTGCGTGGGGCTGAGTTGGATAACAATGTGACGCTGTCACTTAAACAAGGCCAAAACGACATCGTATTAACCAATATTGCAGCAAATATTGACCCGCGCACATTGTCAGTTAGCCTGAAAAATGATGATGTTATTATCCGCTCAATCAATGTTCAAAAAGTCTCGATATCCCCTGTTTATTCCCCTGAAATAATTGCCCTTCAAGAACAACAGAAACAGAATAACCAGCAAATTGAAAACTTGAATATTGCAATTAAAGTGGGTGAAGAACAATTATCTTTATTGAAAGATCAGCGTTTTTTTGGTGAAAGTAACAGCCAAACTATTGAGCAATCATCGCAGAAATTGAGTTTTATCCGCCAACAGATGACGCAAATACTGCAAGAACAGCAGCAAAACCAAACCTCAATTGATGGACTTGAAGAAAAAAATGCCTTACTACAAGCGCAGATTGATGAAAACCTTCCTGCCGTTGTCGGTCAGCAAACCCAAGTCGTTATGGTCATTGATGCTAAAAATGAGACCACAGCACAGATGCAGCTTTCTTACCTTACCCCTGACGCTGCATGGTCCCCAAGTTATGATTTTCGTAGTCAAGATGTTGAATCCCCTATCGTTCTGACCTACAAAGCCAATGTTGTACAAAATACAGGGATTGATTGGCAAGATGTTAATTTAACCTTGTCCTCCGTTAATCCGTCTAAAAATATCACACCGTTTAACTTACAGCCTTGGCGGTTATCAGTTTACGATGATAGTGTGCAATATGAATCCCAAGCCTTAATGCGACAGGCTCCGGCTCCTATTGCAATGGCAGAAACCAGTATGAGTGCAAGAAAAAAGCGTGATAGCTCAGGCATAGCCGATTTTGTCACTGCTTCAAACAATGGCATTAATTTAAACTACGATATTTCATTACCTTATAGCCTAAAAAGCAGTACAAAACCCAACTCGTTAACCATCAAGCAAGCGGATGTGACAGGGAAGTACCAATACACAACGACACCAAAATTGGCTGAAGACGTCTTCTTACAAGCTGATATCGATAATTGGCAGGCGCTGAATTTACTCAATGGTAATGCCAACATTTATTATGGAAATACCTATATTGGTAATTTCCAAGTTGATACCAATCAACTGAGCGATACCCTATTCATTCCTTTTGGCATCGATAAAAATATTCAGATTTCTCGTGAAAGTAATGAAAAAATGAAGAAAAAACCAAGTTTTATTGGTTCGACTATTGAGCAGAAAGAAGGTTATTTAATTAAAGCCAAAAACATGCATGCGAAGCCAATTAATCTGACCATTATTGACCAATTACCGGTTAGCCAAGACAGTGAAATTAAGGTATCTGAAATAGATAATAAACAGGCGATAGTAAATAAAACAACAGGAGAATTAACTTGGAAAGTTGCTATAGAGCCCAACCAACAGATTGAAATTCCGTTTAATTATACGTTGAGCTACCCAAAAGATAAGCATATTTTAGGCCTTGAATAGTAACTTTTGTAGTTCCCTTTCGAAGGCGTTAGAATAAATTTACGCAATACAACAATAACAACTCAGAGGTTTCCATGATTATATTAGTGACAGGTGCATCATCCGGATTTGGTGAGTCTATCGCGCGTAAATTTATTCAGCAAGGTCATACCGTTATTGGCACTGGGCGCAGAACAGCGCGCTTAGTTGCTCTACAACAAGAATTAGGCGATAACTTTCACCCACTGACATTAGACGTTCAAGATAGAAAAGCAATTCAAGCCACTGTTGCTAATTTACCCTCTTCTTTAAAAAATATTGATGTTCTCGTCAATAATGCAGGGCTGGCATTGGGCTTGGAACCTGCTTTTGATGCAAATCCTGATGATTGGGAAGTCATGATTGATACTAACACCAAAGGATTGGTCAATATGACTTATGAAGTACTGCAAGGTATGGTGGCAAAAGATCATGGTCATATCATTAACATTGGCTCGACTGCGGCAAATTGGCCCTATAAAGGTGGAAATGTATACGGCGCCACTAAAGCGTTTGTTAAACAATTTTCATTAGGTTTACGCGCTGATTTACAAGGTAAAAAAATCAGAGTCACTGATATTGAACCTGGTTTAGTTGGCGGAACAGAATTCTCTAATGTGCGTTTTAAAGGTGATGACGATAAAGCTTCAAATACCTATAAAGGTGCAGAAGCCCTAACCCCTGAAGATATCGCAGAAACCGTCTTTTGGGTGGCAACACTTCCAGCCCATATGAACGTTAATACGCTTGAGTTAATGCCAGTTTGCCAAACATTCGCTGGTTTAACCATTCATAAACAACTTTAATTTTCGTACTATTCTCTACAGACGAAACAGTTTATTTTTGGCTATACTCAGTCTATAGACCCTGTTTAGTAAGGAATTTACATGAGCACACAGAATATTTTGAAGAAAGGCATCGCAGCAGTTTGTGTTTGTCTGCCATTACTTTGGGCTACAGCTGCACCAGCGGCTCAGGGGAATACCACAACCTCATGTACCGCGGGCAGTACTTGTGTTTCTGTTGGCAAAGGTGATGACACCTTAAACAAAGAGCAAGCCCGACAAGAGAAAGAGCAATGGGATAATACCCGCATGCTGCGTAATAAGGTCAACACACGTACTGAAAAAGAGTTCGATAAGATTGATGCGGCATTTGATGCAAAAGACAAATGTGAAAAAAGCTTAAATCTTAATGCTTATTGGGAGCCGAGTACAAAGCGTTGTTTAGATGTAGGTACTGGACGCCCAATTAACCCATAAGTTTTGATTTGTACTTTGTGGGATCATTTAATCAAGGAGGAAAGATGCAAAAGAAATTATTAATTCCATTATTCTTAGTGATGTTAGTACCGGCTTTTGCTCAAGCGTCATGTGAAAGCGTGATAGAGGAAATTAAACAGAAAATTATCAATAATGGCGTACCTGCCGATAATTTCAGTTTAGTTGCAGTTCCTAATGATGAAGTTGACCCTGCTAAAGGGCAAGTTGTCGGTCACTGCCAAAATGATTCATACAAAATTATTTATACTCGTCACTAGAGTTGAATAAACAACAAAATAAAGGGCGACTTCATAGTCGCCCTTTTTACTTGTCTTGTTATTCAATCGATTATGCAGGTACTGTGATAAATTCCTGTAATTTTTCGATATGTAAATAATGCCCTAAATCGCGCTCTTCTGGTCGTAATAAATACGGAATTTCACCAATCAATGGTGCCTTGATATGGTGCTGTAAACGGTCAATAATTTGCGCGTAATGTGCAAGACCAGGATTAATTCGGTTAGCCATCCAACCAATTAATGGTAACCCATCCGCCCTAATTGCATCCGCAGTTAACAGAGCATGATTGACACAACCATGTTGAATTCCGACAACTAAGATGACACCAACTGATTGCCCTTTTAGCCAGTCTGCATAAAATGTATTATCATCAAGCAAATAACGCCAACCGCCATTTCCTTCGATGACCACCATATCACACTGATTATGCAAGTGTTCTAAACCTTGTTTTATCTTACTAAAATCTATGCTGTTCTCATGACTGTAGTTATCCGTAATACGAACAGGATTAACTTCATCATAAGAAACAAGGTCTTTAGACACGCTATGGATCAGCAAAGCATCTTTATTCCTGACTCCTTCAGGGGTATCAATGCATTGATCGGCAATAGGTTTGTATCCTACTGCTTTAATTCCTTGCCCATTGAGTGCTTGCAAGATTGCAAGCGTCGATACTGTCTTCCCGACATCTGTATCTGTCCCGGTAATAAATAGATTGATCATGGTCTTTTTCTATCCTGAAGTGACAGACTCGCACAGCAATAAGCTGCAAAAATGATATGGATTCAGTTTATGGGAATGGGAAAGTGATAAGTTTGCGTTAGCTCAATTTTGTGGTCGATAGTCAAAAGTTTATCGAATTGTTTTAACCTTGTAGCAATTGTAGCAATAGTGAACCATCATACAAAGCACGCTGAATTAATGTAGATTCACTCTCTACTATGGAAAAATTAGATTTTTCTATCAATAAATTAGCACTATACAGAGGAGATGCATTTTGTTGTATGTACTGATGTAACTGTTCAAATAATACCGTTGATGCAACATTTAAAGGTGAATTAATAAGGATTAATTCTGTACCAAGCAAATTCATCATAAGTGCCAATGGCTTTGCGAGTTGTTTTGCGACATCTTCCATTAGATAAACACAAAGGTCATCGCCCAATATTGCGCCAGCGCAAATTTTATCAATTGAAATTTCACTTTGTTGTAAAACGGTATTCGCGTAGTTATCGAGTAAAATATTAGCTTTTTGTTCGATAGCCGAAATAGAAACTTCCCTTTCTAAGCAGCCTTTGCCACCACAATAACACGTAACTTGGTAGGACTCATCAGATTGACTGTGCCCAAAAAGAAGAGGCTTTCGCGTGTTCGCATCTAAGGTTGACCCTTGGTTGAGGACAGTTACATTTACAACATCATGGAGTTGCAGGTAAATAATATTTTTTACCTGCCGCTTGGCGGAGAACGCGAAATGATCCATTAGCGCTAATGCATCTACTGTTGGGTGCAAGTAAACGGGTAACCCTGTTTGCTTCGTGAGGTGTTCAGAAATTGGCAGTGCTCTGATATCAAACCCCGCTAATTGGTGGATGGTGCCTTGGTACGGGTCTAAAATCCCTTCAGCTAAAATACTGATGGCGGTAAGTCGTTCAATTAAAGGTTGATGATCGGCAAAAAACTGGCTGATGAGCTCAAGTAACGCATGAATAAAAGCATCGTTACCCTTTACATCAAAAGGGTATTGGTTTTGAGCTAACGTCGTGCCGTTGATTTCCTTCAATGAAACAGTGATTTTACGTGGCTCAATAACCATTGAAAGAAATTGCCACCCTTCACTCTCAATCACCAGCCCCACAGCAGGACGCCCGCGTAACCCCAATACTGGGAATTCTAACTCTTTAATTAAATGAGCATCCATGAGCTCACGCGTGATTTTTGTAATGCTGGCAGGGGCGAGAGAGGCTTGCTTAGATAAGGCAATACGAGAGATAGGACCATGCTGATCAATAATTCGATACACGATACCCGTGTTTAATTGTTTAATTTGGTCAATATGGCCTGTTTGATTCAGCATGGTTATTGTTAAATCCTTTATAAAGCAATCAGTTATTATGCCTTATTATGTATATTAATGATTTCATATACATATTAATTGTGATGTTAGTCACGATTATTTACCCACAATATTGGAAATCAAAAGATGGGTGAGTTTTTTGGCCACCGCTGGCAACGTTCTACGGGTATTATAAACCAACCACACTTCAGATGATGCCTCAATATTAGTGAGTTTTACATACCTGACACCATCAACTTTCATGCGAGTGAATGACTCTGTAATAATCGAGATCCCCATTCCTGCGGAAACGAGGCCAAGTATTGTCATTGCTTCACCCGCCTCTTGGGAAATTTTTGGCACAATACCCGCAGAAGTCAATAAACGGTTAATTTCATCATAAAGAGCTGTACCAACTTCTCGTTCAAAAAAGATTAATGGGTAGTTTGCAAGCTGTTGAATATCAATGCCTTGCTTCTCATATTCGAGTAACGGATGCCCCTCATAAACAGCGACCATAAATGACTCTTTAAAGAGTAATTGGTAGTCAAGTTGCTCGGGCAAAATGGTATTTCGCATGATCCCCATATCAATTCGCCCCGTGATCAACGGCGCAATTTGCTGTTTCGTATTCATTTGGTGCATGTGTATTGATACTTCCGGGTAGGCTTCACGATATTGACGTAAACTCATCGTGACTTTATGCATAAATGGCGTAGTTGAAGTGAAACCAATTGAAAGTTCACCTAATTCACCTTTCTCCATTCGTGCTGCTTTTGTTGCCGCAGCGTCTACTTGAGAAAGTATCTGATAAGCTTCCTTTAAAAACATGTTACCTGCGGGGGTTAGCGCAACATTTCGATTATTTCGCTCTAATAATTTTGCATGTATATGTTCTTCAAGTGCTTGTATTTGCTGGCTTAAAGGTGGTTGGGAGATATGTAGGCGTTCTGCTGCTCGGCCAAAATGAAGCTCTTCCGCAACTGCAATAAAATAACGTAAATGTCTAAGTTCAATGTTCATTGGCTATTGATACTTTTAAAGTATTATTCGACATAATTAATATATTAGACAAAAAACATAGGAATTTCTATTCTTTGATCGAAATCAAACGAGTTGGTATGACAAGGAATACATATGGAACACTCATCTAATAGCCTAACTACTGAGCAACCTACTGAAAGGGAAAGAACCGACTCGGCAGTACATGTATCACCTAAAAAACATTATATTCAAAGAGATGATGCATTATATTTACGCGTCACACTTTCTTTTTTTACTGTAGGCTTTGCAACGTTTGCCTTGCTCTATTTTGTGCAGCCTATTTTGCCGTTGTTATCCGCTGATTTTAATGTTTCCCCTGCAACAGCCAGCCTGGCACTCTCATTAAGTACAGGTTTAATGGCTTTAGGCTTATTAATCACAGGGCCAATATCTGATGCGATTGGACGTAAAAACGTGATGGTAATCGCCTTAACCTGTGCGGCGTTATTTACATTATTAAGTTCAGTGATGCAAAGCTGGCAAGGCATTTTGATTGCTAGAGCCTTAGTTGGCTTGTCGTTAAGTGGTGTTGCGGCCGTTGCGATGACCTATTTAAGTGAAGAAATTCACCCAAGTTATGTGGCTCTTTCTATGGGGCTTTATATCAGCGGCAACTCAATTGGTGGGATGAGTGGTCGCTTAATGACTGGGGTGGTTGCTGATTATTTTTCATGGCGTGTGGCTGTAGTGATTTTAGGTACTTTAGCGTTGATCGCAGCGATCGGTTTTTGGCGCTTATTACCCCCTTCACAGCACTTTCGTGCCAGTTCGTTAAAACCGAAAAACTTATGGGTTAATCTACATCTTCATTTTAGAGACAAGGGTTTACCTTGGTTATTTGTTGAAGGCTTCGTTCTGATGGGTGGCTTCGTCACAATGTACAACTATATTGGCTACCGTTTGCTAGAAGCCCCTTATAATTTTTCGCAATCTACCGTTGGATTTTTATCTATTATCTACTTAACAGGGACATACAGTGCAACGAAAACAGGTAGCCTAACCCAAAAATACGGTTTGGGTAATATTTTGATTGCCGCTATTGGCATGATGTTATTAGGTATTTTAGTGACACTGCATTCGAATGTGTGGGTTGTTTTATTGGGTATGACCTTACTAACAACCGGATTTTTCGCTGCACATTCTGTTGCAAGTAGCTGGGTTGGACGCAGAGCTAAACGAGCTCGCGGGCAGGCATCATCACTGTACTTATTCAGTTACTATGCAGGCTCAAGCATTGCAGGGACCGTTGGTGGCTTATTTTGGGCTTATTATGGTTGGAATGGTGTTGCTTTATTCATTGCAGGGATATTATTGGTTGGCGTTATTATTGCATACCGTCTAAAATCAGGCTGTTACGATCATTAGCTTAGACGCTGATAAAGGTTAAAATTTTCCTCACCTCGTTATTACTGGATGATATTACTTCTTTTAATAACGAGGAGTCCGTATGAAACAGATGTTGCTTGTCCCTATTCTATTCAGTTGTAGTTTCCTTGCTTGGTCTCATGGATATGTCGAATTTCCCGAAAGTCGTGCGTATTATTGTCAAAAAGGCGAAAATACCAATTGCGGCCCAGTGCAATATGAACCTCAATCTCTTGAAGGCCCTAAAGGTTTTCCTCAGGCAGGCCCAGCTGATGGTAAATTAGCAAGTGCGGGAATTGCTCGTTTTAGCCAACTTGACGAACAATCTGTAAATCGTTGGAAACGTTCAAAATTAGAGTATATCTCTATTGATTTTAGATGGAAAATAACAGCAAAACATAAGACAACAAAATGGGAATATTTTATTACTAAAAAAGATTGGAACCCAAACGCCCCCTTAACGCGTAACCAGTTTGAATCAACCCCTTTTTGTAAGGTTGACCAAGTAGGACCTGTGAATGATCAGGAAAATCATAGCTGTCGTTTACCAGTGCTAAATCATGGGCCGCAAACTGTTTTAGCTGTTTGGACAATAGCAGACACACCAAATGCGTTCTATCAAGTAATTGATTTAAATATAGTTCTCACGCCTGTTAGTTAGAAATCATGTTAGAATAAGGGGAATAGCACCCCCTTCCTTTTTTAGCCTCTTTTGTTTGTTTTAACTGGATGCGGATGTTATTCTAATTTAAACACATAGAATGTTGTAACTAATATGAATAAAAAACAGATATTACTAGAGTCATTTAACTTATTAGAGCTACAAATTAAACAACTTTCACACTTACTATCAGAACAAACCCACTATATTGCCCATGTTTTTACATTACCCGATACCGCTAAAGGTGACGAAAACAATGAGATAAGTGAAATTATTGTCGATAAGATTTCAGGAAAAGAAGCCATTGATAAAGTCATTACCCTACTCAATCTGTTATTTATTCACCATAAATCCGATGAGCTGAGTAATAAAACAGCAATTCGTTTACCGGGTGTTGTATGTATCCAAACAGATAATCAAGGCTACCAACAGTTTCATCAGTTAGTTACCGAAATAAATCAATTAAAGAGCACCATTAAAAATATTGTTACCCAGGTTGATGAAACTCAGCGATTTGATTTTATTCGTGAAAGTTTGCACGGCCTACTCACCCTCAATACTTATCGCACACTGACTGATTTAGTTGATATAGACACCTTGGGCTTTGGCTGGGCTAATAAAAAAGTGATCAATAAAATCACCAAAGAGGCTTTACTCGATAAATTACAATATAGTTTAGAGAGTGGCCGTTGCCCCGCGCATCTACCGAGAGAACATTGGCAGTTGCAGTTAAAAACAGAAATACAATTGATTGAGTCCCTTCCCCATGATGCCATTTTAAAAACACAGCGCCCGGTAAAAGTGCAGCCAATTGCGCGCGTTTGGGATAAAGCACAGCAAAAACAAACGCAATTTGCCTGTGCAACACCATTATTTGTTTTTGCCGTGGAGAAAACATTGGCAGAAATTAAGATTGGGGAGCTACCAGACTACCACGTGGACAATATTGCTTTACGTAATCGCCCTCGAGCGAAACCGGTTGAGTTATTGATCCCGCGATTAAACCTTTATATTGAGCGATAAAAAACACCCGCTGACTAATGCCACCGGGTGTTATAAATTAAATCTTAACGTTTAGTTTAAGATTTCATACTACCAACCATGTCCTCTGGACGAACCCAGTCATTAAACTGCTCTTCAGTTAAGTAGTTCAGTTTTAATGCAGACTCTTTCAGAGTTAGGCCTTCTTTATGTGCTTTTTTCGCAATTTCAGCGGCTTTATCATAACCAATGTGTGTATTTAGCGCGGTCACTAGCATTAATGATTCATGCAGTAATTTTTCAATGCGCTCACGGTTAGGCTCGATACCTACAGCACAGTGTTCGTTGAAACTGCGCATACCATCTGCTAATAAACGAACAGATTGCAGGAAGTTATCGATTAACATTGGGCGGAAAACGTTTAACTCAAAGTTACCAGAAGCGCCACCGATATTCACTGCTACATCGTTACCCATGACTTGAGCACACAGCATAGTTAATGCTTCACATTGTGTCGGGTTAACTTTACCTGGCATGATAGAACTACCCGGTTCGTTTTCTGGAATTGAAATTTCACCTATACCACAACGAGGACCAGAAGCTAACCATCTTACATCATTAGCGATTTTCATTAATGATGCAGCTAGACCTTTTAACGCACCGTGTGCATGAACTAAGCTATCACACGTTGCAAGCGCTTCGAATTTATTCGGTGCAGTAATAAATGGTTGCCCAGTTAATTCAGCGATTTTTTTCGCGACACGAACAGCATATTCCGGATGAGTATTCAACCCCGTACCGACCGCTGTACCGCCTAAAGCTAATTCACAGACATGAGGAACTGAATTTTCAATGTGCTTTTCACTGTGTGCTAACATCGCAGCCCAGCCAGAAATTTCTTGGCCTAAAGTCAGCGGTGTTGCATCTTGTAAGTGGGTACGGCCAATTTTAACAATGTCTTTAAATTCTTTAGCTTTTGCATCTAAGGTTTTATGCAAAATTTTCAGTTCTGGGAGCAGATGTTCACGAATCGCTACAACAGCAGCGACGTGCATCGCAGTTGGGAAGACATCATTTGAGCTTTGGCTTTTGTTAACATCATCGTTTGGGTGAATAAGACGGTCATTACCTCTTTGACCACCTAAAATTTCACTTCCACGATTTGCTAACACTTCATTCATGTTCATGTTACTTTGTGTACCAGAACCCGTTTGCCAAATAGCCAGAGGGAATTCTGTTGGGTGTTTGCCCGCTAATACTTCGTCAGCGGCAGCAATGATTGCATCGCCACGCTCTTTAGCCAGTAAACCCAAATCCATGTTAACACTTGCAGCGGCTTTTTTAGTAATCGCAAGCGCGTGGATAAGTGCAACAGGCATTTTTTCTACAGATATACGGAAATGTTCTAAAGAACGCTGCGTTTGCGCGCCCCACAATTGGTCAGCAGGTACTTCGATGGGTCCCATTGAGTCTTTTTCAATGCGAGTGGCTGCCATTACTATCTCCTTAGGTACATACACAGAATAATTGATTTTAGAATCATCTGCTTGCAGGTAAGCAAATAACCGAGCAGTATAATGCCACAAATTGAATTTCATTTATGAGACTTGGTCGAGCTTATTGTGTCCCGATGTTAAGGAAATGAGTTGATTTTTACAAAAAAGAGAATTTTGCTATGCTTAAAATGATAAACAAAGTCCAAAATTATGATTGGGGCAGTAAAACAGCCCTAACCCAACTCTATGGCGTACCAAATCCAGACCATTTACCAATGGCTGAGCTTTGGATGGGCGCACATCCCAAAGCAAGTTCAGACGTCGTTGATAGCCAAAACGGTCAAACAACGCCCTTAAATACGCTAATTGAAAGCAATCCAGAAGCCTATTTGGGCAAAAAGGTTGCTCAAGCCTATCACCGATTACCGTTCCTATTTAAAGTGCTTTGCGCTGCTCAACCTTTGTCAGTGCAAGTTCATCCCAATAAGGCGTATGCCGAAGTGGGATTTGCTAAAGAGAATGCAGCGGGTATTCCATTGGACTCCCCCATCCGTAATTACAAAGATGACAATCATAAGCCTGAGTTAATTTATGCGTTAACACCATTTAAAGCTATGAATGCGTTTCGACCACTAGGTGAAATTGCGGCTTTACTTGATTTTGTTTCTGCTGCTCATCCTGATATTCAGTTATTTGTACAGTCACCAACTGAAGAAAAACTTGCGCGATTATTTGCACAAATTCTTAATCTGGCCGGAGAACAAAAAGAGTTAGCACTAGGTGTATTAAAAGCAGCGTTAAATAGCCGCCAAGGAGAGCCTTGGGATTCAATAAAGCAGATGGTCAGTCTATATCCAGAAGATAATGGCTTATTCACCCCTCTTCTTTTAAATGTTATTGAACTCCAACCTGGCGAAGCTATGTTTTTGTACGCAAGAACACCACACGCCTATTTAGAAGGTGTTGGTTTAGAGGTAATGGCTAATTCGGATAATGTGTTACGTGCAGGTCTCACAAATAAACATATCGATATCCCTGAATTAATTGCCAATATCGATTTTAAGCCTACAGCTGCTCATAATTTGTTAAATACGCCCGAAAAATCTGGAAATATCTGGAAATATCATATTCCAGTAGAAGATTTTTCATTTAATATATATTCTATTAACCACTCGGGAGTTACCCTAACTAATGATACAGCCTCAATTTTATTCTGTATTGAAGGCGAGTTAGTTTTAAACTCAGGTGACAAAGAAATTAGCATTGATTCTGGTGAGTCTGTTTTTCTACCTGCGTATGAGGAAAGTGTTACCATTAAAGGTAATGGTAAACTAGCCCGAGTATTTAATCTTTAGTGTCATATTCTGTATTAACCGCCTTATGCAGCATTAAGGCGGTTATATAAAACTTATACAAATTTATAAGTGCGTTAAAAACGTGCTGAAAGGATGGATGTTTATAATGAAAAAGTCATTAGTCGCGGTTGGTGTTATCGTTGCTCTGGGCGCAGTGTGGACCGGTGCATCATGGTATACAGGTTCTAAAGTTAAAGATGAACTTGATCGAGTCATCCTGAAAACCAACGATTTTTTTGCTGTAAATGTACCTGAATCAGGTGTGAACTTTAAATTAGAAAACTACAAAAAAGGTGTTTTCTCTTCACAAGCAGATATCGTAATTACCTCTGCGGATTCAGCGACACCTGATGAGTCAATCGTATTTAAAGCGAACATCGACCATGGTCCATTCCCTATTTCACAGGTTGCTAAGTTTAATTTAATGCCTAAATTAGCTGCGACCCAAGTTGAATTAGCGAACAACGCGACAACTAAAGAATTATTTGAAGCAACCAAGGGTAAACCATTTATTCATGGTAATGCCGTTATTGGTTACAGCAAAAGCATTGACACTAACTTAGAGTTAATTCCTGTTGAATACACTAAAGATGATGCAACCGTTTCTTTCAGTGGCTCTAAGTTTGATGTTTCAACAACAGCGGATCTTGCTGCGGTTGATGCATCTTTAATTACTGATAGCTTAGTCATTGGTAAGAAAGATAAAACTGAAACCATGACATTAAAAGGCTTAAAACTCGTCTCTAATGTGACGAAATCTCAGTACGGTTTCTACACAGGTAAGCAAGAGTTTGTGATTGCTGACACTGACTTTAACATCCCTGATACCAAATTCTCATTTAAAGATTTCAAAATCTCAAGTGATACCTCTATTACTGGGGAAGATGTTAAAGGAAACATTTCTTACAGTATCGCAGACTTAAAAGCATTAGAGCAAAACTTAGGCTCAGGTGCATTAACGGTTGCGATTGAAAAATTAGATGCAAAAGCATTAGGTAAATTTGTTGAGCAATACAACGAAGCATTAGCGCAAGGCTTAGCAAGTGGCGATCCGACGGAAGCTACTGAGCGTTTAGCTATGGAAATGATGTCTACGACATTGCCTGAGCTGATGAAAAGCAAGCCTGTTTTCTCTGTTAGCCCGTTCTACTGGAAAAATGATGCTGGCCAAAGTTCTGTTGACTTAAACATCACATTTAACAAATGGAACCAAGACGAAATCACTGCGTTAGCTATGTCTAACAAAGTTGATGAAGCAATCAAACAACTGATTTCTTCTTTTGATTTCAACCTGAAACTGAACAAACCTATGTTGATTGAATCCATGACTCAAACCATGATCATCGACCAAGGTGTGCCAGTTGATGCTGATACGAAAAAAGAAATGAAAGGCATGGTCACGTCTGAGTTTGAAGGCGTACAGCAAATGTTAACGTCTGACATGTTCTCTTCCCCATTTGAAGAAATGTTCATGACTGACGAAGAACGCGCTGAAAAAGCAAAACAGAAAAAATCACCTTGGATGATTGATAGCGAAAATGATTTAACTATGACTATCAAGTTTGCAGGTAATGACCTGACATTCAACAACGATAAATACACCTTAGCTGAATTCTTGACTAAGATGAAAGTAATGTCTAACCCAGATGATGCTTTAGAGTATGAAGCTGAGCCAGCACCTGAGGCTGAACCAGCTCCAGAAATGGAAGCTCCAGAATTAGCACCTGCTCCGCAAGAAGCGCCAGCTAATTAATTTCTAATATCTGAAAAGATTAAAAGCGCCAGTCAATTTGATTGGCGTTTTTTTTATCCCATGTAATTAACGTGATACTTATCACATTTTCAATGTAATAAATAAACACGTTTCACATTTTTCGTGATTTAAAATTGCTTTTGCCGTTATTACCGCCAAAATAAGGAAAGAAAATAGAAAAAGGATCATTCCGTGATAAAAACAAATCTCCCTTTAACCGACTTACATCGCCACCTTGATGGTAATATCCGTCCAGAAACCATCCTTTCCTTAGCGAAAGAACACAATATTCAGTTACCTGCCACTGAACTTGAAGCACTTCGGCCTCACGTGCAAATTATAGGTCAAGAAGCTGACTTAGTTGGTTTCTTAACAAAATTAGATTGGGGTGTGGCTGTTCTTGCTGATTTAGATGCGTGTCGTCGCGTTGCGTTTGAAAACGTAGAAGACGCCTTCAATGCAGGTATCGATTACGCAGAATTACGTTTTTCACCTTATTACATGGCCATGAAGCACCAGTTGCCAGTTGAAGGTGTAGTGGAAGCGATTATTGATGGTGTGCAAGCGGGTTGTCGCCAGTATGATATTAAAATTAATCTCATTGGTATCTTGAGCCGTACATTTGGGCAAAAGGCCTGTACTACTGAGTTGCAAGGCTTACTTGCACATCGTAATCAGTTATGTGCTTTAGATCTTGCAGGCGATGAGTTAGGTTTCCCTGGTGCACTATTTGAAGAACATTTTATCAAAGCTCGTGATACGGGGTTAAATATTACGGTGCATGCAGGTGAAGCAGCGGGTGCTGCCAGTATCTGGCATGCAATCAAAGAATTAGGTGCACAACGTATTGGTCATGGAGTAAAAGCCATTGAAGACCCTGCTCTAATTGAATATTTAGTACAGCACCAAATTGGTATGGAAAGCTGTTTAACGTCGAATATCCAAACGAGTACCGTGCCTTCATTAGCACAGCACCCTCTCAAAACCTTTTTACAACACGGTGTTTTAGCATCGATTAATACTGATGACCCTGCCGTACAAGGTATTGAGCTGCGCCATGAATATGAAGTTGCAGCGCCGCTAGCTGGTTTAACAGCAGCCCAGATTGAACAAGCTCAACGCAACGGATTAACAATGGCGTTTTTATCTGATAGCGAAAAAGCAGCTTTAACACAAAAAGCCGCTAACCGTTAATCAATAAATAATAATGATTTGGGCATCGAATGATGCCTTTTCTTTGAGTTATTCCTTCAATACCATTCACACTTTGCTCCACTTCACCCTATTAAGCCATTAAATATCTATTTCGATGCTAAAGTAAGTTATTGAATAAAACATATAGCATGTTGTAACTAAACTCATCAAAAAGATAAAAAGAATAAATATAGGTAAACAGCTTAAATAAACGTCTTATTCAAGCTGTTTTTTACAACATTTACTTTGTTAAACGTTTTGCATAACGCTGGGCTAATACCGCGCTCACCATTAATTGGACTTGGTGGAATATCATCAACGGCAGCAAAATTACCCCTACCGTTGCCGCTGGGAATAGTACATTAGCCATCGGAACACCATTTGCCAAACTCTTTTTCGACCCACAGAAAACAATCGTAATCTCATCTTCTTTGCTAAAGCCAAATAAACGCGCCGCTAACGTATTCACCACTATGACAATAAATAAAATAATGCATGTCACAACAACAATCATCAACAGCGAGTATGCATCAATTTTCTGCCAAATTCCCTCGACTACTGCTTCACTAAATGCCACATAAACGACGAGTAATATCGACGATCGGTCAGTCATATTCACTAACTTACGATGGCGATTAATCCAATTAGCAATTAATGGACGTGATAAATGCCCTACAACGAATGGCAACATTAACTGCATGAGAATAGAGCCAATAGCATTGAGTGTGTCCATTGCTTGGCTACCATCTGCATCCATCAAAAGCCCAACTAAGATAGGTGAAAGGAAAACACCTAAAATACTTGATGCGGAAGCACTGCAAATTGCCGCGGCAATATTCCCACCGGCGACGGAAGTGAACGCAATAGCAGATTGAACCGTTGCGGGTAATGCGCACAAGTAAAGGAAGCCCATATAAACCGTCGGTGACATCCATGCAGGCACAATAACGGCTAAACCGAGACCAATAATGGGGAACAAAATAAACGTACTTGCAAATACAAGTAGATGTAAGCGCCAGTGCCCTATCCCTGCCATGATTGATTCACGCGATAATTTAGCACCATGCATAAAGAACAATAATGCTATCGCCGCAGTAGTGAGGTATTGGAAGCCTGTTTTAATATCACCTTCACAAGGAAATAGGCTTGCCACAATCACAACACAAATCATGATCAGTAAAAAAGGGTCAATTCTCAGTTTTGCCAGTAAGTTCATTTGCTTGTCCATAACAAAAGCCAGCATTTTAGTTGGCCTTAAAATCGGTTTTAGCCTTAAAAGATAGCCGTAATAATTCATTTTTCAATGGAAAAAATCTCAGCATCCCAGAATCCATAAAAGTGACAGCGTCACATGCCTTTGGCAGCGTAACAACGTCAATTTAGTAAGTTCGGGATAAAAACGCATTTGCAATATAAAACAGCCATCTTTAATGAAGATCCTCACTAGATCTTTAAAGATCATGAGCTCATCATCATTATGCCGAGTTTTTTTAATCACTGCGGATATTAATAAACATCGAAAAGTAGCATTAGAAGGAATGAGTTGGCAAATAAATCTATGATAGAATTGTGAAATCTATTGCGATTGGCTAAAAATGGATAATTATTTATGAGTTCAGTTTATGACGCTAACCGCCTGACGGGTTGGCTTTTGGTTCCTGCAATCTACTTGCTGCTAACCTTCTTAGCGGTTTGTAGCATGACGGTAATGTATTGCATCAAGCTGTATGAAATCATTACCACAGTCGATGGTTGGACAAGTTTTATTCCTGCCGCGTGGTATTTGTCATTTGCCATCTCGATTGGTATGACAATCTTTAGTGTTCATGTGCTTCAGCTAATGTTTTCTCGTTCAAAGCACTTCCCTCGCCGTTTCACGATTTGGCTGCTTATCTTATTGTTATTAGGCCTGAAAACATTTGCCTTTTCACCGATTGATGACAACACTGCTCTGCAAGTCCTTGCTTGGCCCCTATTAGGTGCAGGCTTCTTTGTCCCTTATTTAAAACGTTCTCAACGAGTTAAAATGACTTTCACACAAGATCGATAAGCATCACAAAAATTGCTTGATATCATAATGGCAGTTTAACTGGCTTCGGCCAGTTTTTGTTCTTTATATTTTCATTTCAGGCAATAGCATGACTGATTATCTATTACTCTTTATTGGTACGGTGCTGGTTAACAACTTCGTCCTTGTTAAATTCCTCGGGTTATGCCCATTTATGGGTGTATCAAAAAAACTTGAACCTGCCATTGGTATGGGGCTTGCAACTGCGTTTGTTATGACGCTGGCTTCCATAAGTTCATGGTTAATTGATACGTTAATTCTTATTCCTCTTGACCTTCTCTATTTGCGCACGCTGAGCTTTATCCTTGCGATTGCTGTTGTGGTGCAATTTACAGAAATGGTTGTGCGAAAAACAAGCCCTACCTTATACCGGTTATTAGGTATTTTCTTACCCTTGATCACAACAAACTGCGCGGTTTTAGGTGTCGCACTGTTAAACATCAATATGTCCCATAGCTTCTTGCAATCTGCGGTGTATGGGTTTGGTGCTTCAGTGGGCTTCTCTCTTGTTATGGTCTTGTTTGCTGCTATCCGTGAGCGACTTGCTGTTGCCAATGTCCCTGCCCCATTCCGTGGTTCTTCCATTGGCCTGATCACTGCAGGGCTGATGTCCCTTGCATTCATGGGCTTTAGTGGTTTGGTGAAATTCTAATGATGTCTGTCTGGATTGCCATCGGTATACTAGCCGTATTTGGCTTAATTTTTGGCCTAATTTTAGGCTATGCCTCATTACGTTTTAAAGTGGAAGCCGACCCGATTGTCGAGCAAGTTGAAGCGATTTTGCCTCAGAGCCAATGTGGCCAATGTAGCTACCCTGGTTGCCGCCCTTACGCTGAAGCGGTGGCGAATAATGGTGAAATGATCAACAAGTGCGCCCCTGGTGGCGAGCAAGTTATGCTAAAAATAGCAGAATTGCTGAATGTCGACCCGCAACCTATTGACGGTGATGAGGCCGCGCAGAACCCTGTTCGTAAAGTTGCCATTATTGATGAAGAAAATTGCATCGGTTGCACAAAATGCATCCAAGCTTGTCCTGTTGATGCCATTGTTGGTGCCACTCGAGCCATGCATACCGTAATTGAAGATTTATGTACCGGGTGCGATTTGTGTGTCGCGCCCTGCCCAACTGACTGTATTGAACTTGTGCCCGTGAAAACAACGACTGCAAACTGGAAGTGGGACTTAAATACCATTCCTGTGAAGAATATTTCGGTTGACCCTATTGAACAACCTGTGATGCCAGCGAGGGAGAACTCCCATGCGTAAATTATTCAACTGGTTGAAAAAAGACAATATCTGGGATTTTGACGGCGGTATTCACCCGCCTGAAATGAAGTTGCAATCCAGCCGTACTCCTATGCGTGTTGCAACAGTACCTAATGAGCTGATTATCCCGTTGCAACAGCATTTAGGCCCGGAAGGCGAGCTTATTGTGCAAGTGGGTGATACCGTACTTAAAGGCCAGCCGTTAACACGTGGCCTTGGCCGCACAGTACCTGTTCACGCGTCAACGTCAGGAACAATTACCGCAATTGAACCCATGGTGACAGCGCACCCTTCTGGCTTAAAAGAATTATGTGTACGCATTGAATCTGATGGCCAAGACGCTTGGTGCCCATTAACACCAGTTCCAGATTACCAACAGTTAACCAAAGCAGAATTACTGCATAAAATTGAGCAAGCTGGGATTGCTGGCTTAGGCGGCGCAGGCTTCCCGACGGCATCTAAATTAGCCGGCGGTAAAGATGCAATTAAAACATTAATTATCAACGCTGCTGAATGCGAACCTTATATCACCGCCGATGATAGGTTAATGCAAGAGCATGCCCAAGAGGTGATTGAAGGCTGCCGCGTCTTACAACACTTATTAAATCCAGACCAAGTATTGATTGGTATTGAAGATAATAAACCAGAAGCTATCCAAGCTCTGAATAAGGCCATTACAAGGCAAGATGACAAAATTTTTGTTCGCGTGATCCCCACTAAATACCCTTCAGGGGGCGCTAAGCAGTTAACAAAAATTTTAACGGGTAAAGAAGTGCCATCTGGCGCTCGTTCATCCCAAATTGGGGTATTGATGCAAAACGTGGGGACAGTTGTCGCCATTAAACGGGCTGTGATTGATGGTCAGCCATTGATTGAGCGTGTTGTGACAGTAACAGGTGAAGCAATTTCCCAACCGGGTAATTTCTGGGCGCGTTTAGGTACGCCAGTGAAACACTTACTGCAACAGTCGGGATTTAACCCTGAACCGGAACAAATGGTGATCATGGGTGGCCCACTGATGGGCTTTACCCTACCCGACCTCAATGTCCCCGTAGTCAAAATTTGTAACTGCCTTTTAGTGCCAACAATGGAAGAAATGGGGCCAACAGCCCTTGAAGAAGCCTGTATCCGTTGTGGATTATGTGTTGATGCCTGCCCTGCGGCTTTATTACCTCAACAACTATACTGGTTCAGCAAAGGTGATGAGCATGAAAAAGCGCAAAAACACAATTTATTTGATTGCATCGAGTGTGGTGCTTGCGCTTATGTTTGCCCAAGCAATATTCCGCTAGTCCAATACTATCGCCAAGAAAAAGCAGAAATTCGCGAGATCGCACAAGAAGAACGCCGTGCGGCAGAAGCAAAATTACGCTTTGAGGCGAAACAACAGCGGATGGAGCGAGATAAACTTGCTCGCGAAGAACGCCATAAAAAAGCAGCCGTTCAAGTTGAAAGCGCAGATAAAGACGCAGTAAATGCGGCATTGGCGCGAGTGAAAGCAAAACAAACAGCCAGCCAAGAACCAATCAAAATTGTTTCAGGCGAATTGCCAGATAACAGCGCAGTTATTGCAGCCCGTGAAGCGCGAAAAGCACAAGCTCGAGCCAAACAAGCTGAAAAACAGGCTAATGAGCAAGTTAATGTTCCTGTTAGTGAACCTGATGTTGACCCACGCCAAGCGGCCGTTGCGGCGGCAATAGCGCGTGCAAAAGCCAAAAAAGCGGCACAGGCGCAAACTGAGCCTGCGGTTGAAGCGCAAGTTGAAACCGACGTCGACCCACGTAAAGCGGCTGTAGCGGCGGCAATTGCCCGTGCGAAAGCCAAAAAAGCGGCACAGGCGCAAACTGAGCCTGTGGTTGAAGCTCCAGTTGAAACCGACGTTGACCCGCGCAAAGCGGCTGTAGCGGCTGCCATTGCCCGTGCGAAAGCCAAAAAAGCAGCGCAGGAGCAAACTGAGTCCGCGGTTGAAGCGCAAGTTGAAACCGACGTTGACCCGCGCAAAGCGGCTGTAGCGGCGGCAATTGCCCGTGCGAAAGCCAAAAAAGCAGCGCAGGCGCAAACTGAGCCTGCGGTTGAAGCGCAAGTCGAAACCGAAGTCGACCCGCGCAAAGCGGCTGTAGCTGCGGCAATTGCCCGTGCGAAAGCAAAAAAAGCGGCACAGGAGCAAACTGAGCCTGCGGTTGAAGCGCAAGTTGAAACCGACGTCGACCCACGTAAAGCGGCTGTAGCGGCGGCAATTGCCCGTGCGAAAGCCAAAAAAGCAGCGCAGGCACAAGCGGCAGTTGATGAATTATCGCCTGCGGCTGACCAACCCATTGAGGAAGAGACCGACCCTCGCAAAATTGCAGTTGCTGCTGCGATTGCCCGCGTCAAAGCGAAACAAGCTGAAAAGCACAATGAACAAACGATAACAGAGTAAGTGATAACGAAATGAAATTTAGGCCAATTGATGCGAAAAATCGCCGACTAAAAATTGCAAGCGCACCATTTACTCATAATAACCAAAGCACCAGCTTAGTAATGTTTTGGGTACTTCTTGCTGCCATTCCAGGAATTGCGGCACAAATTTACTTTTTTGGTATCGGTACGCTCTATCAAATTGTTTTAGCTATGCTCACAGCGCTTGTCACTGAAGCTATTTCCATACGCTTACGCAAGCAGCCTGTTGTTCCTGTTCTTAAAGATAATTCTGCCATTGTCACGGCTCTATTACTTGGGATCAGCCTACCGCCGTTATCACCTTGGTGGTTGATTGTATTAGGAACATTCTTTGCAATTACCATTGCCAAGCAATGTTATGGTGGATTGGGGCAAAACCCATTCAACCCAGCTATGGTTGGCTACGTTGTATTATTGATATCATTCCCTGTGCATATGACCAACTGGCTACCCCCGCAAGAATTGCAAAATATGCATATCTCCGCCATAGATAGCTTGTCAGTAATCTTCAGTGGGCACACCTCTTCGGGGGTAACGCTTGATCAGTTGCGAACAGGCATAGATGGCATGAGCCAAGCCACGCCGCTGGATAGCTTTAAGACGGGCTTGTTAACACACCCTATCTCTGATGTATTGCAACAACCTATCTTGCAAGGCTCATTAGCGGGTATTGGCTGGCAGTGGGTAAATATTGCGTATCTTATTGGTGGTTTGATCATGATTAACCGCCGCATTATTAGTTGGCATATTCCGCTATCATTCTTAGGTACACTAGCTGTTTTCGCAGTAATCAGTTATCTGATTGATGATAGCCGTTATGCGCCTCCGTTGGTTCATTTATTATCAGGTGCCACCATGTTAGGTGCATTTTTTATCGCAACCGACCCGGTTACGGCCTCAACAACACCAAAAGGACGGATTATTTTTGGTGTGATTATTGGTTTCTTAGTGTGGGTGATCCGCGTCTATGGCGGGTATCCTGATGCCGTTGCCTTCGCCGTATTGCTGGCCAACATCACCGTGCCGTTAATTGATTATTACACTCAACCGCGTGCCTACGGACATAAATAAGGAGCCAACATGTTAAATACAATGCGACGTCACGGAACAATCCTTGCCATATTTGCCGCAGGAACTACAGCCTTGAGTGCAGCGGTCTATACTTTAACGAAAGACATTATTGCTGAGCAAGCCGCTATCGTTCAGAAGAAACTGCTCGATCAAGTCGTCCCCAGTGACCTCTATGATAATGACTTAACGAAAGAATGTTATCTCGTCACAAATGAAGCGATATTAGGCAATAAACAGCCGAGGCGTTTGTACATTGCCCGTAAAAATGGTGAGCCTGTTGCCGCAGCGCTAGAAACCACAGCATTGGATGGCTATTCAGGCGCAATTCACTTGTTGGTAGGTGCCGATTTTAACGGTACCGTTTTAGGTGTCCGAGTCACTGAACACCATGAAACGCCGGGGCTTGGCGATAAAATTGAAACGCGTATTTCTGATTGGATCACCCATTTAAGTGGAAAGAAAATCGAATCGCCAAATGACCCCAAATGGGCAGTCAAAAAAGATGGGGGTGAATTCGACCAATTCACCGGTGCCACCATCACACCAAGAGCAGTGGTCAATGCCACAAAACGAACTGCGGTCTTCATGCAAACTGTTCCGCAAGAATTAGCAATTTACCCAACTTGTGGGGAAGAATAATGAGTGAGTCTAAAGATTTATTAGTTCAAGGGTTATGGAAAAATAACTCTGCTTTGGTACAGCTATTAGGGCTTTGTCCACTATTAGCGGTTTCATCAACAGCAACCAATGCACTTGGGCTTGGCCTTGCAACAACACTGGTATTAATATGTACAAACGTTGCTGTTTCTGCCCTGCGCCGTTGGGTGCCCTCTGAAATTCGCATCCCAATCTATGTGATGATCATTGCCTCGGTGGTGAGTGCTGTACAGATGTTAATCAATGCTTATGCCTTTGGTTTATATGAATCACTGGGGATTTTTATTCCATTGATTGTGACGAACTGTATTGTTATTGGCCGTGCAGAAGCTTATGCATCCCGTAATCCCGTCTCATTATCTGCAATTGATGGCTTTGCGATGGGCTTAGGGGCAACGGCGACCTTGTTTGTTTTAGGGTCTATCCGTGAAATTTTAGGTAACGGCACCTTATTTGATGGGGCGGATTTACTGTTAGGCTCATGGGCAACCTCATTACGCATTGAAGTTATTCACCTTGATTCTCCATTTTTACTCGCTATGCTACCACCGGGTGCCTTTATTGGCCTTGCCCTATTGTTAGCAGCAAAATATTTAATTGATGAAAAAATGAAAAAAAGAGCGGCTTTGCAAGCCGATCATCAGCCCGTACGTGAATATGAAAAACAACAAGGTTGCGGCGGTCATCTTTCTTAATCTATAAATTAATGTGAGCAATGAACAAATCAAAACGTATTGAAATTTTAACTCGCCTTCGAGACGATAACCCGCACCCAACGACGGAGCTAGAATTTAGCTCCCCGTTTGAGCTATTGATCTCTGTGTTATTATCCGCCCAAGCGACGGATGTCAGTGTCAATAAAGCGACCGCTAAGCTTTATCCTGTGGCAAATACCCCAGAAACAATCATGGCGCTCGGTGTTGATGGCATTAAAGAATACATTAAAACCATTGGCCTATTTAATACCAAAGCCGAAAGTGTCTATAAAACCTGCAAAATACTGATTGAAAAGCATAATAGCCAAGTCCCCGAAAACCGTGAAGCCCTGGAAGCCCTTCCGGGAGTTGGCCGTAAAACCGCCAATGTCGTTCTTAATACGGCCTTTGGCTGGCCAACCATCGCCGTTGATACCCACATATTTCGCGTGTGCAACCGTACCAACTTTGCCCCAGGTAAAGACGTTGTGGCCGTCGAAGAAAAATTACTGAAAGTCGTCCCTGCTGAATTTAAAGTTGATTGCCATCACTGGTTTATTCTCCATGGGCGTTACACTTGTATCGCACGCAAGCCGCGCTGTGGCTCATGCATTATCGAAGATCTCTGTGAATTTAAAGACAAAGTTTACCCAGAAGATTAACGATATCGTGCTTTCTCTGACGAAAAAGATAGGTCATCGTGCTAATCATAAGCACAACGCATTTTTTCCTTGCTCTAAGACTTTGTCTTACGTAACAATAGAGCCAAACTCAAACTTAATAAAACGGTAAGTATGTTTCAAGACAACCCACTGCTCGCGCAACTTAAACAAACATTACATGCCCAAACACCTCGTGTTGAAGGGTTAGTAAAAAGCACTGAAAAAGGTTTTGGCTTTTTAGAAGTCGATGGCCAAAAAAGCTATTTTATTCCACCTCCGCAAATGAAAAAAGTGATGCACGGTGACCGTGTTATCGCTGCTGTTCATACGGATAAAGACCGTGAGTTTGCTGAGCCTGAAGAGCTAGTCGAGCCTTTTTTAGACAGATTTGTCGGTAAAATTCAGAAAAAAGAAAACGACAACCGCTTATTTGTTATCCCCGATCATCCTTTACTGAAAGACATGATTTTATGTCGCCCTGTTAATGGCATTACCCACGAATTTAAGCAAGATGATTGGGTCGTTGCTCAAATGCGCCGTCACCCTTTAAAAGGCGATAAAAGCTTTTACGCAGATATCACTGAATATATCACTGAAGGCGATGACCACTTTGCGCCATGGTGGGTAACGTTACGCCGTCACCAATTAGACCGTGATGAGCCGCAAATGGTTGAAAGTGAGCGAGATGATCAAGGCATTGAACGCGTTGATTTAACTGACTTACATTTTGTGACCATCGATAGCGCTAGCACTGAAGATATGGATGATGCGCTGTATGTTGAGAAAACCGCTGATGGCGACCTTAAATTATTTATCGCTATCGCAGACCCAACCAGCTATATCCAAGAAGGCAGTGAATTAGACAAACTGGCTCTTGCACGTTCTTATACTAACTATTTACCCGGTTTCAATATTCCAATGTTGCCGCGTCAATTGTCAGATGATTTATGTTCCTTGCGCCCAAATGAACGCCGCCCTGCTTTAGTGTGTGTGACGCAAATTCATGCAGATGGCAGCATTGATGACAATATTGAGTTCTTCAGTGCTTGGGTCGAGTCAAAAACCAAATTAGTGTATGACGAGGTCTCTGATTGGCTTGAAGAAACTGGCACTTGGCAACCGGCCAATGACGCCGATAAGCAACAAATTTTGCAATTAAAAGAAATGGCAGATAAACGCTTACACTGGCGTGAAACCAATGCATTAGTCTTTAAAGACCGCCCTGATTACCGCTTTGTGCTCGATGATAAAGGCAATGTCATTGATATCGTCTCAGAAAGTCGCCGCAGTTCTAACCGCATTGTTGAAGAAGCGATGATCACCGCTAACCTTTGTGCAGCCAGCGTGTTAAAAGAAAAATTAGGCTTTGGTGTTTTCAACGTGCATATGGGCTTTGAACCGCTGCAAATTGAGCAGGTTGTTCAAACTTTAAAAGACAACGGTATTGAAACCACCGCAGAATCGCTGTTATCGTTGGAAGGTTTCCGCCAACTGCGTCGTAAGCTTGATGCAGAGCCTACCCAATTCTTAGATAGCCGAATTCGTCGTTACCAAACCTTTGCGGAAGTTAAAGCCGATCCTGGCCCTCACTTTGGCCTTGGTTTTAACGCTTACGCAACCTGGACATCACCTATTCGTAAATACACCGATATCGTTAACCATCGGTTACTGAAATCCATTATTGCTGGCAAGCCTTCAACGGATAAGCCCACTGAAGAGCTTTCCATTAAATTGGCAGAGCGCCGCCGTGCAAACCGTATGGCTGAGCGTGATGTGGGTGATTGGCTCTATTCTCGCTACCTAAAACCATTTGAAGGTACTGACACAAAATTCCCAGCAGAAATCATTGATATTACCCGCGGTGGTATACGTGTTCGCTTAGTCGATAACGGGGCTGTAGCGTTTGTCCCTGCACCATTTATTCACAGTGTTCGTGATGAAATTCAATGTAGCCAAGAAACCGGCAGTGTTCTGGTTAAAGGCGAAAAAGTGTATCAACTCAATGATATTATTAATGTCACCATTGCGGAAGTTCGTATGGAAACACGTAATATCGTAGCTCGCCCAGCAGAATAATACTTTTTATGCTATCTTTAAAAGACCATAAGTGAACGCTTATGGTCTTTTCTTCGTTTGAGATCTAGTCTATAGCGATTAATTCGCATTTAACGTTAAATTTCATCCATTATTCGCTATTTTTTCCTGATTATTCTTATTCGTAAACTTACCTAACATGCTAATTTATGATTTGTTTAATACGTGTTAAGGATTAAAAAATGAATACTGTCAGCAAACGCATTTTATCATTTATGGTTATCGCAACTGTCGCTATTAGTGTGAGTGCATGTTCCAACATGTCTAAGCGCGATAAAAATACCGCCATTGGTGCAGGTGTCGGTGCTGTCGGAGGCGCTGTACTTACCGGGGGAAGCTCACTTGGTACGGTAGGCGGTGCTGCTATTGGTGGGATCATTGGTCACCAAGTTGGCAAATAACTCACAATAAACTCTCCCCACATTCTCTAAATAGCGCCATTCTTTTGGCGCTATTTTATTTTAAGTTACCTAAAACTAGTCTTATCAGAGATAATACTTGACCGCTAAAAGTGTACAATGTACGCTAATTAAATCTATTTTAGGGAGGGAGCCCTATGAGCCATGCTATTGAATTTATTGAAACCACTTTTTTCACCAAACAAATACAAACCATTGCCACAGCGGAAGAACTTAGAGCACTACAAAATCAACTCATTGCATGGCCAGACAAAGGCGACCTCATCCAAGGAACGGGTGGGCTACGCAAAATTAGAATGGCGGTGGGTAATCAAGGAAAAAGTGGCAGTGCAAGGGTCATTTATTTTTAGCTACTAAAGAAATTATATATTTTATAATGGCTTATCCTAAAAGTGAAAAAGACACACTCACTGACAAAGAAAAAGCAGAATTAAAAAAACTCACAACAATACTTAAAGGAGAGGTATAACATGAGTATTTTCAATGAGTTAAAAGCCTCTTTAGAAGAAGCGGTTGAAATCAAAAACGGTACGAAAAAAGCCGCTAAGGTCACCCGTTATGAAGTGGCTGATGTCAAAGCGATTAGAGAACAACTCAATGTTTCACAAAGCGAATTGGCTCACGCATTAGGAACTAGCGTCGATACCATTAAAAGCTGGGAATTAAAGCGACGTAACCCAACAGGGCTAGCGGCAAAAGTGTTAGTCGCGATAAAAAGAAACCCTGAATTATTCAAAGAACTTGCTGCAATTTAAACCATAAAAAAACGGTGATTACATCTGCAATCACCGTTTTTTCTTTAATTATTTTAATCAGCCACCAGCTAATTTGACTTGCATACCTTTTGCTTCAAGAAGTTGCTTAATGACATCTCGCTTATCCCCTTGAATTTCAATATTTCCATCTTTTACTGCGCCACCACAACCACATTTTTTTTTCAATTCAGCCGCAAGTTTTGTGAGCTCTGCATCATCAAGGTCAAGCCCCGTTACCACACAAACCCCCTTGCCTTTACGGCCTGATGTTTCACGGCGAATTCTAACAATGCCATCACCTTTTGGCCTTTCTACTTTGGGTTTTTCTTCATCAATACGCCCAATGTCTGTGCTATACACAAGACGGCTGTTTGAATCACTCATACGAGGCCTTTAATAGATTGGTTGATTTGCTGCAAGGTTAACGCTGGGTTTTCGCTACGAGTGATTGGACGACCAATCACCATATAATCCACCCCTGCTTTAACGGCATTTTGTGGTGTCATGATGCGGCGCTGATCGCCAACATCACTGCCTTCTGGACGAATACCCGGTGTGACTAATTTAAAATCTTTACCGCATAAGCTTTTTAAGCGCTGTGCTTCATGTGCCGAGCACACAACACCATCAAGGCCACATTGCTTCGTCAGCAATGCAAGACGCTCAGCATGAACCGCAGGTGAATCATGGATCCCCACACCCACCAAATCGGTTTCATCCATACTGGTCAACACAGTCACGGCAGTTAATAAAGGTGCGTCTTTGCCATAAGCTTCAAGCGCTTGGCGTGCAGCTTCCATCATTCGAGCCCCGCCGCCTGCATGCACATTCACCATCCACACGCCCATTTCAGCAGAGGCAGCAACAGCCCGAGCAACGGTATTTGGAATATCGTGAAATTTTAAATCTAAGAAGATATCGAAGCCGCGGTCATGGAGCGATTTGACAAATTGAGGACCATTGAACGTGAACATTTCCTTGCCCACTTTAAGGCGGCAATCACGCGGGTCAATACGGTCAACAAACGCCAGTGCGTCATTGGCATCTTCGTAATCAAGTGCCACGATGATTGGCGAGTGTGTCTGGTTCTCAGTTGAGGAAATCATTTCATAGCCTTTAATGAGTTGTTATGAGGTTAAAAAGTGACGCTGTCACTGACCATCTAACCCGCGAATGGGTTTGATCGTATCCCAAGAACGACAAGATGGGCAGTGCCAATATAATGAACGAGAAGTAAAGCCACATTTATGGCAACGGTAATCAGGTTTTGTGCGGATTTGCTCACCCACCATTTTTCTTAGCAAAATCAAGCTTTCTTTTGCTCGGCCTTCTTCCGCTTCTTCAAGGTGATAATCCATTAAACGATAAAACAAGCGCATGGTTGGATGGCGTTGGATTTGGTCATTAATATAATTAGCAGCAGCTTCATGATTTTGCTTTTCAACAATAATATCGGCTAGATACAGCTCTGCAATCGCGCCTGAATTACCTGCTACACATTGACGCAAGTAATCTTCCCATGCATCCAATTGGCCTGTACGTTGATAGCAATCATGGAGCAGTGGTAATGTTTCCGTGACCAATTCCCTATCTTGCTCATACACTTGCTTTAAAACATGAATGGCCTTTTCATACGCAGCTTGCTCAATAAAAATACGCCCTTTCATAATGGAAACCCGCGCACAGTTTTTATCAGCTTGTTCAGCTTTATTTAATAAGGTTTGTGCATCATCAAGGTCATCACTCGCCAATTGTTGGGTCGCGAGTTCGCAATAAAAATGGGCAATTTGCTCACGTAATTCGTTATGGCCAAGTTTAACTAATTTACCTGCAACATCGATTGCTTTTGTCCATTCACTAGTTAACTGGTAAATATTCAGTAACGATTGCAAAGCGCTTTGCTTAAAGTCCACTTCATCAGTCAATTGTTGGAACATATTTTCAGCGCGATCGTACACTCCCGCCGTCATATAATCACGACCAAGTTGTTGAGTCGCTAAAAGACGTTGTTCGAAAGACAAAGACGCACTTTCCACCAGCGATTGGTGAATACGAATGGCGCGTTCAACTTCGCCACGAGAGCGAAATAAGTTACCTAAGGTAAGATGCGCTTCAAATGCTGAGCTATCATAGTTTTTAAGCATATCTAAAAACAAATCGACAGCTTTATCTTGTTGATTTGACAAAAGGAAATTCACGCCTGTCACATAATCACGGGACAAGCGGTTAGCATGCTGCTGCTTATCTTGTTGAGCACTTCTGCGCCCCATATACCAACCATAAGCGGCAGCCACAGGAAGCAACAGAAACAGCAACTCGAACATACAGGATTATTCCTTGTTCTGAGTCGTCACTAATGAGGTTGAGTCAGAAATATTATCATCTCCAGCACCTAATTGTGATTCTAGACGTCTAATTTTACGACGTGCATTTTTCAGGCTAACGATTGTACGTAAATAAAATGCCGCACACACCAGCCATCCTAGCACAAAACCGACACCAAAAAGTGATGCAAGAAGGGTTGATAAAGAAAAATCCCCTTTTGCTATCAGGTAGTTAAATGTAATAACCTGATCATTGCTCGAACCTAGCGTAATCGAGATGATAAAAAACGCGACCGCCAGTAATAAAATCAGAAAGTATTTCACATTTGTTCCCGTTATCAGTTCATTTCCATTCAATAATATCTACCTGATAAGGTAGCATTTCCCGCGCATCCAGACAAAGTAATTTATTTTATACCAATCCGAAATTTCACACGTTTTGACGCAACAATCACTCTATTGATGAAAGATTAACCGGCTTTTTGTTTTAACAACAGAAATACACCATAAGCCAATATAGCGAAAACAGCACTGATAAAGACAGATGTAATAACATCGATTGGCCAGTGCATACCGAGCAACATGCGACTAAATGCGATCCCTTCAGCCCAGAGCGCTAAGCCAATCGAAAGCCCGTAATAGCCTTTTTGCCAAAAAAAGGCGATAAACAGCAGAGCCCATCCAGCGGCAAACAGCATATGCCCTGATGGAAAGGAATATCCCGTTTCTGCCTGCCAATGCTTGCGTTGCCACTTAGCAATATCTTCATGTTGTTTAACGACTGTTTTAATTAGCTTGGCACGCGCTGACCGTGTTAATTCATAAAAATCCGAGTGCGTCACATCGTATTGTTCTTCGAGCCAAACGACATAAGGCCGCGGGTCTTGGAAATGGTTTTTAAGCAATGTCTTAGTGCCCTGTTGCAATAATAAGGCACAAATAACAATCATCACGACCTTTAATACAATACTTTTTTCTGCACGTAATCTGAATACAATAATACCAATAAGCGCCAGTGACGTAATAATGCTATATGGAGCACCCGCTGTATCGGTAAGCCATAATAACCACTTCATTGATTTAAATTGGTTTTCAGGCGCCCACTGCCACCCAAAAATTAGCATTATTATTGGTGGCAATACCAATAAAATAGCGAACAGGCTGACGATTGAAATAGTCTTTCTCATTCAATGTATTCCATAAATATTAATTCCGTCTTATAAATAAATATTCCATTCACTCGCGATTAACTCTGTTATAGTAATACAGCGCTGGTCGTGTGCAAAGATTACCAGCCCCCTATATGCAAAACGTCATATAGCATCGATATATTATACTTGCCGTACCTTATATCGATTTACGTTATTACATTAAGCAAGAGTTACTTTAACTAATGAATGAAAAAATGCAGCTAAAACGTGTTGCTCAAGCAAAACTTCCAACACCTTTCGGTGAATTTCTAATGGTGGGTTTTGAAGAAATTGCAACTGGTCATGACCATGTCGCTTTAATCTTTGGTGACATTTCTGGGGGTACCCCCGTTCTCAGCCGTATTCACTCTGAATGTTTAACGGGTGATGCGCTCTTTAGCCTACGTTGCGATTGTGGTTTCCAATTAGAAGCGGCGCTTTCTCAAATTAGTAAAGAAGGTCGCGGGGTATTACTTTATCATCGCCAAGAAGGCCGCAATATTGGCTTGCTAAATAAAATTCGCGCATATGCATTGCAAGATCAGGGCTTAGACACCGTTGAAGCCAATCTTAAATTAGGTTTTAAAGCGGATGAACGTGACTTTACGCTGTGCTCAGATATGTATAAATTACTGGGGATCAACGAAGTTCGCTTGTTAACAAATAACCCGAAAAAAATTGATATCATGCGTGAGGCCGGAATTAACGTGGTTGAGCGTGTACCACTGATAGTGGGCCGTAATCCAAGTAACGAACACTATCTGGATGTTAAAGCCCAAAAAATGGGCCATATGCTGTTTAAACATCAATAACGCCCATCACTAAGGAAGAGTGCCTGCGCTCTTCCCTTTTCTTTCTCATCTTCGTTCAATGTGTGCCATTTCTTAATGGTTATATTCACTTTCTTTCTATAAGGTTTATACTGTTCCCAATATTATTACCTTGATGAATAACACCCAATCTTTCCCTTATTCATCAAACTACAAGGAGATACTGTGAACAACCTGCATTCTATTCAACGCATGAGAAGACTGCGTAAAACTGAAAAACTCCGCACTTTATTCCAAGAAACTCACCTGTCAGTAAATGATCTTTGCTTGCCCATTTTCGTTGAGGAAGAGCTTGACGACTACATGCCTATCAACAGCATGCCGGGGGTAATGCGTATTCCTGAAAAACGCTTAGCGTATGAAATTGAGCGTATCGCAAATGCGGGGATTAAATCCGTCATGACCTTTGGTGTTTCCCATCACCTTGATGACAACGGTAGTGATGCATGGCAAGAAAATGGCTTAGTTGCTCGTATGTCCCGTATCTGTAAAGACACCGTGCCTGAAATGATTGTTATGTCTGATACCTGTTTTTGTGAATACACCTCCCACGGCCATTGTGGCGTGATGCATAACCACATTGTTGATAACGATGCCACTATTCACAATTTAGGTTTACAGGCGGTTGCAGCTGCTCGTGCTGGTGCAGACTTTATTGCCCCTTCTGCGGCAATGGATGGCCAAGTTGCTGCCATTCGACATGCGCTAGATGAAGCTGGATTTACCGATACTGCAATTATGTCCTATTCTACGAAATTCGCTTCCGCACTGTATGGCCCATTTCGTGATGCAGCAGGTTCATGCTTAAAAGGTGACCGTAAAACCTACCAAATGAACCCAATGAACCGCCGTGAAGCGCTGCATGAGTCGCTGATTGACGAGCGTGAAGGTGCCGATGCGTTGATGATCAAACCCGCTGGGGCTTATCTCGATATTATCCGTGACTTACGTGAACACACGCAATTACCTATTGGGGCATATCAAGTCAGTGGTGAATATGCACAAATCAAATTTGCAGCGCAAGCCGGTGCAATTGATGAAACACGTGTCGCATTGGAAACATTAGGCTCAATTAAACGCGCAGGGGCTGACCTAATCTTCACTTATTTTGCCTTACAACTGGCTGAAAGTAAGGTTTTATAGTATTTTCGCTTATAACAAAACCGCGATACTGGATATAAACACAGTGCCGCGGTTTTTTGGCATTTTAGATTAAAAAATAAGCCGCTAGAGCCTAAAAATAACCCAATTGATTATTTTCCACGCTGAATATCAAGCTGATGGGTTAATATTTTTGCATAATGCTGAGCCACTTCTGCCGATGGCAAGCCCGCTATCAATAAATCGTCTTTACCCGCTGTTGTTTTAGCGACAACGCCCCAAAACTCCACCTCAAAATCAATACTCTCCGGGTTTTGATCCGGCATTGGCACAATATCAAAATACTCTTTTAATGGCGCAATGGTAATTGCCATGTAATCCGCATTTAAGCCAAGTGGGAATTCTTTGTCCGCATACAGACGTAAGTCATGAACTTCTGTTTCCGGTGTTCTCATCACAATAGAATACAAATTAGGAATATGTTCTAAAATATCGCGAACTTCTTCATTCGAACCATCAAAATGAGAAGTTGTTAATAAGATATCTGCTGCCCACAATGCCCCTTTATAGAAATCGGTTTCATTGATATCTGCCATATATATTTCCTTTACGTTGTTTTCGATAAATTTAGCGAGTCCGAATCCATTACATGGATATTAATTCAAACAAAGAAACTGATTTATGGCGAACTTCATCCAGAAGTGATTGGATAAAGAATGGTTTTCTCCCTCACATTTAACCATCTACCTAACACCATAACGTAGATCCACATCGAAAATATTGAGAAAAAACAAGATTAAGAAATAAGATAGGAATAAAAAACGCCTGTAAGTATTAACCAAACAGGCGTTTTTCATTAGCGTAAGTTAGTGAAGCATTTGCCGAATGACATAATGCAAGATACCGCCATGGCGGTAATACTCCATTTCGGTGCCTGTATCGATACGGCAACGCGTGGTGATCTCTTTGACCTCACCGTTTCCAGACGTAATTTTCACTTTTAAGTCTTGCCCCGGTGTCAGTGATTGTAGGCCAACGACGTCAATGCGTTCATCCCCCTTCAATCCAAGGGTTTTACGAGACATGCCCTCTTTAAACTCCAAAGGCACAACCCCCATACCAATTAAGTTTGAACGATGAATACGCTCATAAGATTCGGCAATCACCACACGAACACCTAATAAATTGGTTCCTTTTGCCGCCCAGTCACGACTTGAACCTGAGCCATATTCCTTACCTGCAATAATGGCTAATGGGCGTTTTTCCTGCTGGTATAACATCGCCGCATCATAAATCGCCATTTGCTGACCAGTCGGAATATGCAAGGTATAGCCGCCTTCAACGCCAGGTACCATTTCATTACGAATACGGATATTGGCAAACGTACCGCGCATCATCACTTCATGGTTACCACGACGCGAACCATAAGAGTTAAAATCAGCAACCGCAACACCATGCTCTTGAAGGTAGCGCCCCGCTGGACTGTCTTTCTTGATATTCCCCGCAGGTGAAATATGGTCAGTAGTCACCGAATCACCCAGAATGGCCAAAATATTGGCACTATGAATATCTTTAACTGGCGCAGGCTGTGCTTTCATCCCTTCAAAGAATGGTGGATGACGAATATAGGTTGAGTCCCCCTGCCAATGATAGGTTGACGAGCTTTCAACTTCGAGGGCGCGCCACGCATCGTCACCTTCAAATACGGCATTGTATTCTTTGCGGAACATATCCGTTTTAACTTGCTGTACTGCTTGAGCAATTTCAGCACTGGTCGGCCAAATGTCTTTCAGATAAACATCATTACCTTGTTTATCCACGCCTAGTGGTTCATTTTTCAAATTAATATTCATATTACCCGCAAGGGCATATGCCACAACCAGCGGTGGTGACGCCAGCCAGTTGGTTTTCACCAAAGGATGGATCCTTCCTTCAAAGTTTCGGTTCCCAGAAAGCACAGCACCCACGGTTAAATCGGTTTGTTTAATCGCCGCTTCGATTGGTTCAGGTAATGGTCCTGAGTTACCGATACAGGTGGTACATCCATACCCGACAAGGTTAAAGCCGAGTTTATCTAAATAAGGGGTTAAACCCGCAACGGCAAGATAGTCCGTTACCACTTTGGAACCCGGTGCAAGGGACGATTTAACCCAAGGTTGACGAGACAACCCTTTTTCAACAGCTTTTTTCGCTAACAGCCCCGCTGCCATCAAAACACTTGGGTTTGAGGTATTGGTACAAGATGTAATCGCAGCAATTACGACTGCGCCATCGGTAAGCTCAAACGTTTTATTTTGATATCTCACTTCAGGATGCGCGTTTTTATCTTGTTTATTGACTTCGAGTTCAACCGCACCGCGAAACGCTTTAGGCACTTGGCTCAGCTCCACTCTATCTTGTGGACGTTTCGGGCCAGCAAGGCTGGATTCAACAGTAGACATATCCAATTCAAGGGTACTGGTAAAGATAGGTTCATCGCCTGAATGGCGCCATAAACCCTGCTCTTTACTATACGCTTCCACCAGCGCCACTTCATCGTCACTGCGCCCTGTTAGTCGCATGTAGGACAAGGTAATTTCATCGATGGGGAAGAAACCACAGGTTGCACCATATTCTGGTGACATATTCGCAATGGTTGCACGGTCAGCTAAAGGCAAATCCGCCAAACCATCACCGTAGAATTCGACAAATTTACCAACGACACCGTGTTTACGTAACATTTGAGTGACGGTTAAAACAAGGTCAGTCGCCGTAATACCTTCCGATAATTTACCTGTTAACTTAAAGCCAACCACATCGGGGATTAACATAGAAACAGGCTGACCTAACATCGCCGCTTCAGCTTCTATTCCCCCCACTCCCCAACCCAACACGCCGAGCCCGTTGATCATGGTAGTATGGGAGTCGGTGCCGACAAGGGTATCAGGGTAAGCATATAACTTACCGTCAATTTCCTCATGCCAAACCGCTTTACCGAGGTACTCTAAGTTAACCTGATGACAAATCCCCGTACCCGGTGGCACAACTTGGAAACGATTAAAGGCTTTTTGCCCCCAACGCAGGAATAAATAGCGCTCGTGGTTACGTTCCATTTCAATTTCGACGTTTTCACCAAACGCAGCTTGCGTGGCAAATTCATCCACCATTACCGAGTGGTCAATCACCAGATCAACAGGGGATAATGGATTGACTTGGTTAACATTTCCCCCTAACGATTTAACCGCTTCACGCATTGCTGCAAGGTCAACTACCGCAGGGACACCCGTAAAATCTTGCATCAGCACACGAGCGGGACGATAGGCAATCTCCCTATCTGCATGGGCATTTTTTTGCCAATCAATAATCGCTTGTAGGTCTTGTTCAACAACAGATGTGCCATCGACATGGCGTAACAGGTTTTCGAGTAATACTTTGAGGGATTTTGGCAGCTTTGAACCGTCGCCGATTTTTTTCGCGGCTAGTGCCAAACTGAAGTAATTATACTGCTTGTTTCCGACAACAAGTGTTGAGGCACTTGTTGTTTTTAGACTCAACGACATAACTCCTCCTTGGTTTTTATGGCTATGGCAATAATATTTATTTACCGCCATTATTTTTTGTTAACCAATTGTAAGCATAGTTGCTTTATAAATTTGATTTATAGATTTTGTGCCAAATTTGCAGTTTAGACCTATTAATCATAGGGAATTTAAGATAAGAAGGGAAAGGATAAGCGTGAATGAGGATAAAAAAGCGTAGAGATGGTAATTATTTTCAGTTTGGGTGAGCGCCTATTGCGAGCTGAAGATCCGCTATAGTGATCATTAACATCATGGGGTCTAGAGGTGAAGGCACAAAGCCAACATGTTTATAAAACCGTTTAGCATCATCCGAAAGTGCATGAACGATCATTCCTCGGATACCAACTAGCCCTGACGCCTGAACAACCCTCTGCGCGGCATCTTTCACCAGCGCTCTGCCAATGCCTAAACCTTTCACGTTTACGTCCACTGCCAGACGACCAAGTAAAACAACGGGGATATCCGTTCGCATATTTCGCCGAAACTTACCCACGGCTTGGCTCGTAGTTATAATGCCTGTAGAAAGTGCGTAATACCCCACCACCGTATTATCAGATGTGGTAACAAAAGTACGGGATGCGCCCGTTTTCTGATTTCCCATCGCGCGATTTTTTAACCAATGATCCAACGTTTCCTCACCTGAAAAGAACGTATCCAGACGGTGGTTTAAATTAAGAGGCTCAGGGGCTGTCAGGTTCAATGTCATTTTTCCCACGGGGATTTGGACATCATGGTTTTTCTGAGTGCCTCATTATTACTCGGAGGGGCATCTAATTGAGCAACAAATTCCTGATAAACTTCAGGGCTCACATTAATCACACGGAGATCGGCTAATGCTTCTTCCGCAGCTCGACGAGCGGCTTCGAGTACAAACTCTGTACGGTTTTTTCCGGTAGCATTAGCAGCACGGTCAATCAGGATTTTATCTTCTAATTTAATGCGTATATTCAATGATGAGCGTGTAACTGCCGTATCATTATCACGTGTATTTTGCGCCGCCATGGTTAACTCCTAACTGATGACTTATTTTTTAAGCATACCGCATTGTAATGACAATGTCATTACGCATAACAAAGGCAAACATATAACACACAGTTTTGTTAGCATTTGCAGTAAAAAGATGATTAATGGTAGCCACATAATTAATAGTGGCTACCAAAAGGTGGGCGGGCAATAATACAAAAATTAAATAATCGGTAACTGAATGTCTTTAAAAAACGCTTCAATTTCATCATTATTACGAATGGCAATCGCCTTATCCACCACATCTCGAGTCAAATGTGGCGCAAAGCGCCATAAGAAATCATACATATAGCTACGCAAGAAACTGGTGCGTTTAAAGCCAATTTTGGTAGTGCTATAGCTGAACTTATCACGCATATCAATAACAACAAGGTCAGAGTCATTCACTGCATCAACCGCCATACTAGCGATAATACCAATACCCAGTCCTAGTCTGACGTAGGTTTTAATAACGTCCGCATCTGTTGCTGTAAAAATAATTTTCGGCTCTAAGCCTATTTTTTGGAAAGCGACATCCAATTCTGAGCGACCTGTAAATCCATGGGTATATGTCACAATTTGATATTCCGCGATATCTTCAATAGTCACATTCTTTTTCGTCGCCAGCGGGTGATCCTTTTGCACGACCACACAGCGGTTCCAGTGGTAGCAAGGCAACATAATAAGGTCGCTATACAGATGAAGCGCTTCCGTGGCGATTGCAAAGTCACTGTTACCTTTGCATACCTCTTCCGCAATTTGGGTCGGCGTACCTTGCTGCATATGCAACGACACATGGGGATAACGCTCAATAAAACCTTTAATAACAGGGGGTAACGCATAACGAGCTTGCGTATGAGTCGTTGCGATATTCAACGTACCGCGATCTGGGTAGGTATGTTCACCCGCCACTGAGCGTATCGCTTCAATTTTCGACAGTACTTCTCTTGAAATGCGAACAACCTCTTCCCCTGCAGGTGTGACATGCGTTAGGTGCTTACCACTGCGAGCAAAAATTTGGATGCCTAGCTCATCTTCCAACATCCGCACTTGTTTACTGATACCCGGTTGCGAAGTAAAAAGCCCCTCCGCCGTAGAGGAGACATTTAAGTCATGGTTAACGACTTCAACAATATAACGTAATTGCTGCAATTTCATATTTCTGCCTACCCCTTACTGGACCACGATATATTCGCTATAGCTAAAAAACATTAGTTATAACCAAAAATTATATATGAACGATTCGATATAACCAATATAACATTATTTCAACCAGAATAAACAGTATGATGATAAAATTTCATCTAAGCTCAATGATGCTCATTGTCAGGGCGTAAGGTATTGCAAAGACGAGTTATCTTTAATTCGTGATATGTTTCAATAAATAAAACGTAATTTGATGGATTTCCACTTCAAGGTAGACTAAACCAAGTGGAGTTTTATATTCTCAACGAAGAGAGGTTTTTACATGCGTATAAATGTGTTGGCGCTGCTTATTGGTATGTCGACAGTTTCCTTTGCACCTCAGATGCTTGCAAAAGAAGTGACTTATGGACAACAAAAAATTGTGTTATCCGACACAATTAATCCAGGAAATGATTTCTACCGTTATGTGAATGAAGACTGGATAAGCAAGGCAAAAATCCCAACGGGTATGCCTCGCATTAACTCTTTTGTTGATTTGTACTTAAATACCGAAAAACAAACTCAGGCAATTATTGATGAGCTTCAGAAAAAATCTGAAAGCGAATTGGATCATAATCAACGTAATATCCGTAACTTATACCAGAGTTTCCTGAACGAAGATGCCATTGAGAAAGCAGGCCTTTCCCCTATCAAACAAGATTTAGCTGAGATTGCAAACGCAAAAAACCATCAGGATATCAGCCAGCTAATGACTAACCCAGATTTCAATTCATTGATTTCTTATTGGGTCGATTTAGATGCAAAAGCCCCTGAAACGTATGTATTGTATGTTGGCCAAGGGGGCTTAGGGTTGCCAAATCGAACTTATTACCTCGATGACACCCCGCAGATGCAAGATATACGAAAAAGTTATATCGCCTATATCGCAACAATGTTAAAACTGGCGGGCGAGAAAGACGTTGAACAAAAAGCACAAAAAATCTTCGAGTTAGAAAAAGCCATTGCGACAGTGCATTGGAGCCCTGAAGCACGCCGTGACACTATCAAAAACTACCATGCGATGTCACTGCCTGAAATGAAAAACTTCACCCAAGGTTTTGATTGGAATGGCTTTATTAATCGCTACAATCTTACCGATAAACAGCTTGAAAAAGTGGTGGTAGAAACAGATAGCGCTGTTGAACAAACCGCAAAGATTTTCGCGAAAACACCCGTTTCCACATTAAAAGATTATTTAACATTCCAATATATTAGCGACCATGCACGCTATTTAAATAAAGCAGTTTCTGATGCCAATTTTGATTTTTATTCGAAAAAACTCAACGGGGTAGAAAAACAACGTACCCGTCAAGAACGTGCTTTACAAACAGTAAACTCGTTACAAGGTGAGCCATTAGGGCAGATTTACGTTGAAAGATATTTCGACCCACAATCAAAAGAAAAAATAAAAGATTTAGTCAGTTATGTTCGAGGTACATTTAATTCACGTTTGAAAGATAACGATTGGATGGATGAAAATACCCGCCAAGAAGCCCTGAAAAAACTGGAACAATTCACTGTAAAAGTAGGCTACCCCGATAAATGGAATGATTTTAGCAGCATTAATTTAAAACCAGACTCGTTATTGGATAACTACAAGCAAGTCGTTGCATGGTCTTACAACGATATGTTGAGCAAAATGGGCCAACCTGTACGCAAGTGGGAATGGGGAATGACACCACAAACGGTAAATGCCTATTTCAACCCTGTACAAAATGAAATTGTTTTCCCTGCTGCAATTTTACAGGCGCCATTCTTCGACCCAAATGTTGACCCTGCATATAACTATGGGGCTATCGGTGCCGTTATTGGTCATGAAATGGGCCATGGCTTTGATGACCAAGGCAGTTTATACGACGGCACAGGCCAGCTTCGCAATTGGTGGAGCGAAAGCGCCAAAAAGCATTTTAAAGAAAAAACTGAAAAATTGGTCGAACAATACAATGCATTTGATGTTGATGGCTTAAAGGTTAATGGGCAATTAACCTTAGGTGAGAATATTGGCGACTTAGGTGGGTTAAATATCGCGTTGAGTGCCTATAAACAATTCGCCAAAGAAAATTATCCTAATGGTGAACCACCGATTATTGACGGTACAACAGGTTTACAGCGCTTTTTCATCGCATGGGCACGTACATGGCAAGAGCTGTCGAATAAAGAGTCTGAGCGTAATAAAATTATGACTGACCCGCACAGCCCAAACCAATTCCGCGCCAATGGCGTTGTGCGTAATATCGATGATTGGTACCAAACCTTTGGCGTCGATAAAGACAACGCCCTCTACCTAGAACCTGAAAAACGTATTCGTATCTGGTAATCGATTGATAAATAAGCAAAAAGAAAGCTCGGCATTTTTCCGAGCTTTCAAACTACATCATCAGTTAAGTATTACTTTGAACAATTAAGATCTTGCTCTAAATAGTTTACGTTGTGGTTAGTCGGCAAGTGAAGCTAAGCCCTAGGAGCATACACCAGTATGTGACTAGGGTTAGCAAGCGCAGCCAACAACGCCATAGCGTAAAATACGGTCAGTTAAAGACTTCCCCTTAACAGTTTAGACCTTGCTCTAAATAGTTTGCGTTGTGGCTAGGCGGCAAGTGAAGCTAAGCCCTAG
>NZ_JBSICD010000027.1:0-62263 GCF_058246155.1 Providencia sp. UF-183
AAATCGGTAGACACAAGGGATTTAAAATCCCTCGGCCTTTAGGCTGTGCGGGTTCAAGTCCCGCCCTGGGCACCATCTTGAAGTAAGTGAGTTTTTAGTTCACTTTATTTTGAGCAGTAAGGATCTTTATACGAGCGTCTACTCCAGTATATTGATTAACGGGTGAGCTAACTTATCCCTCTCGAAAGAGAAAATACAATTTGGCCCAGGTGGTGAAATCGGTAGACACAAGGGATTTAAAATCCCTCGGCCTTTAGGCTGTGCGGGTTCAAGTCCCGCCCTGGGCACCATCACTCTTAACATTGTTAAGTTTGACAATTAACCACCTTAAGGTGGTTTTTTTGTATCTATACTTTTCTTCGCTATTATTCAAACGATTGATTCCAAATAAAGTATTTTCTATGTAAATTAACACAAAAATCGTGTAAAAATCCGTAAGTCAGACCGTTCTGCCAGTTTTTTATGTCATTATTCAACTTTTAAGAGAAAGACTGGCTATGTCACATATGAAAACAGAAGTTGTGGTTGTGCGTTTAACAAAGCACGAGCGAGCGCTATTAGACGCAGTAAAAACAAAACCATTATTAGCAGATTGGCTAAAAGAAATTGCAATGGCTGAAGTGAAAGAACAAGAAAAAAAGGATAATTGAACACTAAAATAAGGTAATTACTGTTCAGTCAGGTCATTTAATTTGATAAAGACGATGTTGTTTTTGATTAATTACCCGTTTTTGATAGTATCAAATTAGATGACTTAATTGGGATGTGTTAAGTAATGATAAAAAGGATTTTAATTACCTTACTTGTTTTTGTATTAGCGGGTTGTAGTTCAAACAAACTGGAAGCGCCCTACGGGTTTAAGTGGGGGCAAACACCTGCTGATTTAAAGCGATTGAATTTAGTTGGGTTACAATGTACTGAATTTCAAGAAAGCGGTGCGTTGTGCTCAACACCAAATACGCCAACCGTCAAAGGGCGGATGTTTTTATTGATGTTTTCTCGAGAGGAAAATACTTTGATGTTGATTTCGGCTCAAGGAAAAGATAGTCGTGATCAAGGCGTCATCTTGGCTGAGTATGATGAAATTAATCAAAGGATGTATGAAAAATATGGCATTCCAAAGAAAACAATCGAACGGTATAAACGCGATTCTTTTTTCTTAGATAAAATATCTGATGATGAAACTACGCCATTTAAACGAGTATATGAGCATAATGGAATGCAAATAATGGTGGGGATCGTCAGTAATTCCCATTTTAAAAAGATTCATGACAAAAAAGATATTATTTACTCTGTCATGATTATTTATAATTTAATTCCAAATAAGCTGCAAGATACTGCTACGAAAAATAAAATTAAGTAAAAGCACTTAATTTGATTAAAAATGCGTAATTTTTTCATCATGTTATCTCTAAATCTTAACTAAGAAAATTCCCGTAGATGGAAAAAGGGAATGATGATGAACTCAATATCATCATTTTTATGACCACCGAGAAAAACATGAAAAAGACGCTGGTACTCGCACTATTGTTAACGATAATCCCACTATCGTCCCAAGCAGGGTCACATTATTCTAGTTGTGAAAAGAAAATCATAAAGTTAGAAAAGCAGCTACGCCATCTATCTCACCATGAAAATAGGCACAAAATTGCCAAAATAAAGCAAAAAATTCATGAAATCGAAGACAAATGTTATGACAGCCGTTCAGGGGCAACTCGTATTTATGATAACTATCCACGTGGAAAAACGAGTGAGTTAGAAAGGGAATTGGAATCCTTAAGACGTGTGATTGAAGCATTAAAGGACTTAAAATAGACAAAACTGGTCTGTTCACCATGTTTATTTTCCACCAGCCTTAAGTAAATGGAGAATATCAGGTATATTAGACGCTGATTGTTAGCTACCAAGAAAGAATGACTATGATTATCAAACCTAAAATTCGTGGTTTTATCTGCACTACAGCTCACCCAGCTGGCTGTGAAGCCAATGTTCGTGAGCAAATCGCCTATGTTAAATCTCGTGGCGAATTAAAAAATGGGCCTAAAAAGGTTCTGGTTATTGGTGCATCCACCGGTTACGGTCTAGCTTCTCGTATCAATGCTGCATTTGGCAGTGGTGCGGCAACTATCGGCGTATTTTTTGAAAAGCCGGGTAGTGAGGGCAAAACAGGTTCAGCCGGTTGGTATAACTCAGCTGGATTTGACAAGGCTGCCAAAGAAGAAGGCTTGTATGCAAAAAGCATTAATGGTGATGCCTTCTCTAATGAGTGCCGTCAAACAGTCATTGATTTAATTAAACAAGATTTGGGCCAAATCGACTTAGTCGTTTATTCACTGGCTTCTCCTGTGCGTAAAATGCCAGAAACGGGGGAACTCGTGCGTTCAGCGCTGAAACCGATAGGCGAGCCGTACAAGTCTGTTGCGTTAGACACTAACAAAGACGTATTGATTGAAGCGGTTGTTGAGCCTGCGAATGAGCAAGAAATTGCTGATACTGTCAAAGTGATGGGCGGCCAGGACTGGGAACTGTGGATGAATGCGTTAGATGAAGCTGGTGTTCTGGCTGATAATGCGCAGTCAGTGGCTTATTCCTATATCGGTACTGATTTAACGTGGCCAATCTATTGGCACGGTACTTTAGGTAAAGCTAAAGAAGATTTAGACCGCGCTGCGCAAGCAATTAACCAAAAGCTGCAAGCGAAAGGCGGCTCAGCCTACGTTGCAGTATTAAAATCAGTGGTTACGCAAGCGTCTTCAGCTATTCCTGTTATGCCATTATATATCTCTATCGTGTTTAAAATCATGAAAGAACAAGGCATTCACGAAGGTTGTATAGAACAAATTCAACGCTTATTCGCAACGAAACTGTTCAGCGGTACTGCACCAGATACCGATGAAAAACACCGTTTGCGTCTAGATGATTGGGAATTACGTGATAACGTTCAAAATACTTGTCGCGAAATTTGGGAAAAACTTAACGATAACAATATCAATGAGTTGACCGATTACCAAGGTTATAAAGCTGAATTCTTGCGTTTATTCGGTTTTGGCTTAAATGGCGTCGATTACGATGCAGATTTAAGTGGTGAAGTTAACTTTGAAGTGACTGAACTGGTTTAATAAACCATACATCATTCATTTTAGATATAAAGCCCGCACATAAATGCGGGTTTTTTTATTGACTAATCTAGCGGTCAGGCAATTTTACTTTTAACAAATAATATAAATTGTTGGCTTTCATTTTCTGATATAAAGCTACGTGCGGGGATGATGATGGCGTAGACCCTATCTAAAAACAAGTACAATAAATCACCATCTGTTTGAATAAACTTTACTGCGCTCCATTTTGTCGATGAAGAACCTTGGGCGCTGGTTTCGTGTATTCCTTCATCATCAAACTGATATTCACGTTCCAAAAACAAAAAACCGTCGTCATCGGGAATAGCTTTATTAAAGCTTTGTACCATTCGTAGAGCAAAGGTAATAAAGAGTAATACAGCCAACAAAAAAGAAATAAAAATTATTGGCAATGTCGCTTGAAAATACTTAAATGCAGAGGCACAGGCGACGATAAAAAAAAGTATAAAAAGAGTAAAGGGCAAGCTGCTGGTTTTCTTTTTCGAAAAATATTGGTTTTTAAAACAATAACGACTGAACCTAATGTAATCAGTTCGGTTAAGTGAAACCAAAATTGGATTTATCATAAATGGATATCTTAATTTTTTTATCAGGGAATGGGCGATATTGGGATAATAGCGGTAAGCGTATCGTGTGTAAATCTGCTAGGAAAGGAATCGGATTGATATTCAGAGGAATGTCCCCGAACAGCATTCGGGGATTGACAATTATTGGTCTAAATAAACCTCACCATCACGGAAATAACCTTTAGTCGCCACAACGCCATTCTCATCGTATTCAGTAATTTTGCCCACAAGCTCACCATTATTAAAGGTTCCTACAATATGGGGCTTATTAGTTGCGCTGTTGTGGTAAATTTTAAATGGACCTGATAATTTACCATTCGCTGCTGTCAGCTCAATATCAATACGTCCATCATCATGATATGTACGGACTAAGCCATCAACTTGACAATTTTTAAGGCTAATGTCAGATTCTATTTTACCATTTTTATAGTAACTCTTTAGGTATTTATCAAAGCAACCTTTACGGATCCACGTTTTTAATTCGGGTTTACCACTGTCATATTCCGTTTCAAATGCACCATCCGCAATTCCCTTTGGTGCCTTAGTCGACGGAAATTCAATTCCCTTAAGTTCTTCGAGTGAATCAAACTTTGAACTTGAACTGGATAACCCGCCAACTTGGCAGCCAGAAATAGCCAGTGCAAAAGAAAAAAATACGACAGATTTTAATTGGTTTATTTTAAACATATTAGCCTTATCTATTGCTGTGAAAAAATTAAATTATTCAATTGCCTATATGACTATAGACGTTTTATGAAGCATTATGGTGAGAATTTTCTTAAACAATTCATTTTCTATAACGACTATTAAATTGTATTTTTAATTATTCATTTTCTTTGAGTTAAAAATACTGATTTTAGTCGTCGAGGTAATAGGGTAATTTAGCGTTAGAATACTATTTTGTGATAAAGGAAGTTACGAATGTTAGTTGTAGAGATGCTAAGCACCGGTGATGAAGTTCTACATGGCCAAATCATTGATACCAATGCGGCATGGTTGGCAGATTGTTTTTTCCAACAAGGCCTCCCTTTAAGTACAAGAACGACTGTGGGCGATAATCTAGACAGCTTAGTTAATGCCTTTTTAGAACGTAGCCAGTATGCGGATGTTTTAATTGTGAATGGTGGACTTGGGCCAACCAGTGATGATCTCAGTGCATTAGCCGCTGCCAAAGCTGTTGGTGAACCATTGATTGAGCATACGCAGTGGATTGAAGTCATGGAGCGCTACTTTATCAGCCGTGGACGAGTGATGCCTGAAACGAACCGAAAACAAGCATTACTCCCTAAAAATGCAGAGCTAATTGATAATCCAGTTGGTACGGCTTGTGGGTTTTCGATAAAGCTTAACAACTGTTTGTTATTCTTTACCCCTGGCGTGCCGTCTGAGTTTAAAGTTATGGTTAATGACCAAATACTGCCACGATTGAGGGCGCAATTTACCTTACCTGAACCTCCTATTTGCTTACGTTTAACCAGTTTTGGACGTAGTGAAAGCAGTTTGGCAAAGCAATTTGACTCAATAGAGATGCCTAAGGGGTGTGTGTTAGGCTATCGCTCCTCAATGCCAATCATTGAATTAAAATTGACAGGGCCTGCTTCTCAAAAAGCGCTTATGGAGCAACAATGGCACAGCATTAAGCAAGGTGTTGGAGATAACTTAATTTTTGAAGGTACTGAAGGCTTTGCTAAGAAAATCAGCAAACAATTACAAGAAAGGCAATTAAAAGTCGCAGTGAGTGAACAGTTCAGTGCAGGGTTATTAAGTTGGACACTAAGTTCAGAAGGCGCTTTAAATAATATCAGCCATGTGGTTGGGAATGACTCAGAGCAAACACTCGCAACATTAATCGACCGTGCAAAAAATATCGCTAAAGACCAATTAGCGCCTCTAGGATTAGCGGTAGGGGAATTTGATGGTCAATTTTTAAATTTCGCATTATCAACCCCAGAAAAATGCTATGCGCAAAGAATACATTATTTACCGAATAATCATTCAAAGAAAGAAAAGCAAGAAGTCAGTGTGATGCTTATGTTAGATATGCTTTCCCGTTGGTTAAATGATCGAGAAGTTATCGGGTATTATGAATGGCTAGTGCAGACTGAGACGTTAATTTTAGAATTCTAGATCAGTGATTAAATTAAGGAGGTTTATGAAAACAACGCTTTCTGGCGGATGCCTTTGTGGAGATATTCGTTTTCAGGCAACATCACCTCGTAATATTCACTCGTGTTCATGTGATATTTGCCAAAAACATACTGGTGCACAAACGGCTGTATGGTTAGAGTTCGCGGCTGAAAATGTTGAGTGGATTGGAAAGGGTGGGAAACCTGCAATCTACCGGTCATCTGATTATTCGAGCCGAGCATTTTGCTCTAAGTGTGGTAGCTCATTGGGAGCTATTGATGATGAACCTACGGTTGCATTGTTAACTGGGGTGCTGGATGAGCCTTCTCAGTTAGCTTTGCAATTAGAATATCATTCATTCGTTGATTTAGCGCCAGCTTGGTGGTGCCACTTATTCAATTATGAGCAGTAATTGAATTTGCGCTTAGACGTGTTAAGGTCGTAAGAATTCCTGCAAACAGTAATGGTTAACTAATGGCTTTAGATACACATAGCTATATTCGTGTTCTTGAAGAACAGCCTTATCAATCAGAATTTCAGCAAGTAATAACGGCGTCAATCGATCGTCTTAGAACTTTGTTAAACAAGGATCTCCACAGTATTTATATTTATGGGAGCGTAGCGAAAGGGCAAGCAACCCCATACAAATCTGATCTTGACCTCTGTGTCATCGTTAATCAACCACTCAGTCAAACGGAAGCATTTCAACTAGTGCAACTGCAAGAGGCTTTGGCTTCGAACTACCAAGTGATTAGTAAGGTTGATTTTGATATTGGCACATATTCGGAGGTTATGGATGAGGCTAATTTATATAGCTGGGGCTATTGGATAAAACACCACTGTCGCTGTCTTTATGGTGATGACTTAAGTCGAAAATTTATGCTATTTATGCCTTCAAGGAAAATTGTGGATGCGATAAATGGTGATTTTGTCGATGTACTAAATGGTTATATTAATCAAATTAGCGCCTGCAATGATTTAACTAAGCGAAAACTTTTGCAAAGAGCGGCTGCTAGGAAGTTAATCCGTTCTACTGATCTTTTACGTAAAGAGGAAGACAAAGACTGGCCTGACAGTCTTGAGGATTATGTGCAAAAAATAGTACTGCGTTATCCAACACAAAAAAGGCAGTTACAGTATTTTTTAGATCAGGCTCTAGAACCTTTCGTGGATGACCTGCAATTTACCGTTAACCTAAAGGCGCAGATGAATTGGCTCTCTGAAGAACGGTATAATATAAAGAGATGCTAAATGGTTATTCTTCGTTAGATTGCATTGCTTCAATAATATAGTTAAAGCTTGATATTCCTTTTTTACAGGCTTTATCTTTTAAAAGTGAAGGCGTCTTATCAATAGTGCTTTTAAGTGCAGATAATTGGCTTGCATACATTTCAGCTCCAGTAATACTAGGATTGTTGCCTAGGTATTCCACCGCAGTATCCACTTTTTGGTAAAAATATTCACAAGGCTTATCACTCATCTCGATAGTCTGTAACTCTTTTATTGCATTAGGAATGAGTTGCTCAGAGTTTTGTTTAACAAGTTCTAGATATTCCCCTGATTGAACTTGCTCAATAAGAGTGGAAACTTTATTTTTCATATTGAAAAACATGACAATAGCGACAAGGAGAGCCACGACTAATACAATATTAATGGCGATACTAATTCCGAGAAAATACTTTTTCATTACATTCCTTGATTGAAAAATTGCTAGTAAAGCAGGGTAATGCAAGTCAACATTTTTGTAATTAGGATTAGCGTGAAAAATAAGGCAGCTCTAATCAGATAGCTGCCTTATTACTAATAGGAATGATAATTTAACGGACAGTTAAAACAGAGATTTTTGAGTTTTGAATGACCATCGCCGCAGTGGAACCCAAGAAATAAGTGGACATGCCAGGTCGCCTTGAGCCAATGACAATTAAATCGGCAGATATTTCTTCAGCAACACGTAAGATTTCATCTCTTGGTGTACCCATTAAAACTTGAGCGCTATGCTTATTTGTTGGGATATTAAATTCTTGGATGATTTCAGCAAGCTGCTTAGTCACATTTTCTTGCTCGCTATCTGCTTTTTCTGCAAAACCAAAACCCATCGTAGTGTAAAAAGGCACAGTCGGAATAATGGCTAAAAAATGAATATGCGCATTTTCATATTCAGCCAAATATTGGATATGCGACATAACAAGATGGGCTAAACTTTTCTCTGTAATATCAATAGGTACCAAGATTTTATTATACATGTTTTTCTCCAGCTTTCATTTAATGAGTCCATGCTGTAATCGAATTTAGAATTATAAGTAGATGCTAATTTGTATTCGCCTAACATGAGTATTAGGGGTGAAGATCAATAGGCGAACAAGGTTAAATTTTGCATATTGATAATAGCTGATTAACAATATAAATACTTTGACGGCGGATTCATCTTAAGAAAGTTAATGGAAAAACATCTGATATTTTTCATGCAGCTTGTGCTATTCAAATCGCCTTAGGTTTGCTTTCTGATAGCATTATTATATGATCCATAATAATTCATATATATTTCGTATTGTCGAGGGTGTTTTGGGGATCGTAAAAATTTCAGATGAACTGCATGATTATCTGCGTCATGCAAGTCAAGTGATGTCGCGTTCAATAAACTCACAAGCTGAGTTTTGGATAAAAATAGGCATGCAGGCTGAATTGAATCCGGATAAGACATTTACAATGTTAATCAACGAGATGCTAGAAAAAGAGCTATCTGAGGCAAAAGGAAAAGTTCATGACTAATATTACAATTAAAACAGCAGAAGAAATTGAACTGATGCGTGAGTCTGGAAGACTATTGGCCAATGTATTTAAAATGCTTGATTCAGTTATTGTGCCAGGTATGTCCACGATGGAAATAAACGACAAAGTTGAGCGTTATATTGTCGATGAATTACAGGCACGCCCTGCAAGCAAAGGGCAATATGGCTACCAGTATGTGCTAAATACCTCATTAAATGAAGTGGTTTGCCATGGCGTACCTAAAACAGATGAGATCTTGAAAAGCAAAGATATTATTAATGTTGATATTACATTAGAAAAAAATGGCTTTATTGCTGATTCAAGTAAAATGTATGTTATGCCCGATGCCTCTCCTCTCGCCCGTAAACTTGTTAAAGATACGTATGCGGCAATGTGGGAGGGGATCAAACAAGTTAAGCCTGGTGCAACGCTGGGAGATATAGGTTCAGCTATTCAGCATTATGCAGAATCAAAAGGTTACAGTGTAGTCCGTGAGTATTGTGGACATGGTATAGGCCGCGAAATGCATGAAGATCCACAAGTATTACACTATGGCGTTAAAGGTAAAGGTGCAGAGCTAAAAGAAGGAATGACTTTTACAATTGAACCTATGATCAACCAAGGTGGTATGAAAATTAAAACAAAAAAAGATGGCTGGACAGTTGTCACAAGGGATAAAAAATTATCAGCCCAGTCTGAACATACCATTTTAGTGACAAAAGAGGGCTATGAAGTACTGACTTTACGTGATGAAGAAAAATAGTTTTTATCAATTAATTTAAGAGTATTGAAATGAGTTTGCTTCCTATATTAGGGGCAAACTCATTTTTTTACAGTAAGTCTTAGCTATTGTCTTAATGCAATCGCAATGCGATTAAATGCACTCATTAAGCCAATAGCAATGGTTAAGTCAGAAATTTGTACATCACTAAAATGGCGATTCAGTTCATTAAACAAGCTATCTGGAGTACCACTTTCTGCAATATTAACTACCGCTTCAGTCCATGCTAATGCAGCACGTTCAGGATCGCTAAAATGGTGGCTTACTTGCCAGCCTGCTAGGGTATCAATTTTTTTATTGCTTACGCCGGAATTACGTAATGAACTCGCATGCATATCAAGGCAAAACGCACAGCCATTTATTTGTGAAACTCTTAAATAAACCAATTCAATCAGTTCGTTACCTAATCCACTTTTATTGAGGGCATTTTTACAATCAATTAGCCCTTTATAGGCTTCTGGAGATAATGTGTTATACGCTAATCTAAGTGCGCTCATGGTGTTTCCTCATATATTTATTCAGTAGATAAAATGCAAAGTACAGTAACAATGATTGTTATGGTTTAATTTTAAAGGTATCTTGGCCTAGGTAAAAGGGACAAGAATGACCAATTTTACTGGGACAAGTTTTAGGTGAGTACATTGGGAGATAATATGTTTTTAAAAATTGATACCAATATTAATACACCAATTTACCAGCAAATTTATCAGCGAATTCATGAGGGAATTAAAAATAGTCAACTAAAAGCTGGACAGCGTTTGCCCGCGGTAAGAGTATTAGCGAGTGAACTCAATGTTGCTCGAGGTACGATTGAATTAGCGTATCAGCTATTGGTTAGTGAAGGGCTACTCGAAACAAAAGGGGCTAAAGGAACCTTTATTTCCCAAACGATAAAAAACTTCCCAACAAATCGTTCTAAAGAATCCGAAGACTTGAATCTTGAAGAGAAAGGTTCTAATCAGGCAGCGCTGATAAATAATTGTCCAAAACAAAGTTCTAATGGTTATACGGTTTCCCCCTTTCAATTAGGTACTCCAGCGTTAGATGCGTTTCCTCATAAGTTATGGGCCAGAATTTCTGCAAGAATATTACGAGATAGCCATTTTGATTTGCTCAGTTACCCTGATGCCCAAGGATTAAGGCAGTTAAGGGAAGGTCTAGCGCGTTATTTAATGATATCGCGAGGAATTAACTGCTCCCCAGAACAAATATTCATCAGTTTTGGCCATCGTGCGAGTTTACAATTAATTGCTCAAAGCTTATTTGCAGTAGGAGATATCGGTTGGTTTGAGGAACCAGGCTACCATATAGCGCGTGATTTTTTACAGCAAATAGGGCTAAAGTTGATACCTGTAAGCGTGGATGGGCAAGGAATTAATGTTAAACAGGGAGTAAAAGTCGCACCAGAAGCTAAATTTGCGCTCGTTACACCAACACACCAAAGTCCAACAAACGTCACATTAACTTTAGAACGCAGGCTAGCATTGCTTGAGTGGGCAAACCAACAAGGCAGTTGGATTATTGAAGATGACTATGATGGTGAGTTCCATTATCAAGGTCGTCCATTACCCGCACTAAAAAGTCTGGATAGCGAAGAACGTGTCATTTACTGTGGGACGTTTAGCAAAGTATTGTATCCTGCATTACGTTTATCTTATATTGTTGTTCCTTCCACCTATCGTGATCATTTCAATTCCACTGCAATGATAATGGGAAATCAATGCCCAAGTTGGCAGCAGGAGATTACGAACGTTTTTATTCAAGAAGGGCATTTTTCCCGACATTTGCGTAAAATGCGCCACCTCTATCGGCAAAGAAGAACATTTTTAATAGAGGCGATAAAAATAAAATTGCATGATGTTTTTGAAGTGGAATTACATGCTGGTGGCATGCATATTATTGTAAAAATTATCAATGGAATATCGGCAACTCAATTTTCCCAATTAGCCACATATCATGGATTAAAAGTTGAAGCTTTAGATGATTGGTTGATAAATAAAAAAGAAAGTGCTTTTTTATTATTGGCTTTTACCAATATAAAAGATATGCAGGAAGCTTTGATGTTATGCCATAAATTAAATGAAATTAGCCATAGTTTATTATCATGTGAAGAGTTTAAATAAAGAAAATCAGATTTATTTTGATCTGATTTATTTGACTTAAGCTACGGGTTTGAGCGATTTTTTATTATTGAATTTAAATAATAAATTTAATTTTAAGCTCAATAGTTAAATTTTTATAATTTATTTTCTTTTTTTATTTATTTTAAATCAATATGTTGGGGTTAAATTGTTTGTTATGCAATTTTTGCATAAGATTAAGTCCATTTGCATTTCTCTTTAAGTTAAAAAAATGTAACTATCCAAATCAGGCTCAAGAGTCGCATCCGATAAAAGGTTATAGCTCCAACTATAATTTTACATAAATAAAATAGGGGTACGAATGAATAGACATAAACTCATGAAACAAATTATGATAGCGATTGTGCTTGGTATTGTACTAGGCTGGGCGTGTCATAATTATGCGGCATCAGTGGAAGAAGCAAAAGATATTGCATCTTATCTAAATATTATTACTGATGTATTTTTACGATTAATAAAGATGATTATTGCACCACTTGTATTTGCTACAATTGTTTCTGGTATTGTTTCCATGGGAGGTTCATCTTCTGTTGGAAGTATTACTATTAAAGCCATGGTATGGTTTATTTCAGCAGCAGTTATTTCATTATTAATTGGCATGGTTTTTGTTAATGTATTCCAATTAGGGGTGGGGTTAAATTTAACGGTTCCTGCCGTTGCGGTTGATAGTGGGCTAAATACTTCTGGCTTTACATTAAAAGCATTTATTACCCATATTTTCCCAAAAAGTTTTGCTGAAGCGATGGCAAACAACGAAATTTTACAAATATTAGTGTTCTCTATCTTTTTCGGCTCGGGACTTGCGTTTATCTGCAAAGATAAAAAAAGCCCAATTGTGACATTAATTGAAGATTTATCACGCATCATGTTCCGTATTACAGACTATGTAATGAGCTTTGCACCCATTGCGGTATTTGCTGCAATTGCATCTGCGGTCACAGTTGAAGGCCTCGGTTTATTATACGACTATGGAAAATTAATTGGTCTTTTCTATGTTGCGTTAGCTGTATTATGGGGTGTGCTGTTCTTTGCAGGTTACGTATTCTTAGGTAAATCTGTATTTAGCTTAGGGAAATTAATTCGTGAACCTGTTGCGTTAGCTTTTGCTACCGCAAGTAGTGAGTCCGCTTATCCAAAAACAATGGAAGCATTGAACCAATACGGTGTTCCTAAAAAAGTCACCAGTTTTGTTTTACCGCTGGGCTATTCTTTTAACTTAGATGGTTCAATGATGTACCAGTCATTTGCAGTGTTATTTATTGCCAATGCGTACGGTATTGATTTGAGCATTACTGAGCAAATTCTTATTTTATTAACACTGATGGTAACAAGTAAGGGAATGGCGGGTGTTGCTCGAGCTTCTATTGTGGTCGTTGCGGCAACACTACCCATGTTTAGCTTGCCAGAAGCTGGAATACTGTTGTTGCTGGCAATTGACCAATTCCTTGATATGGGAAGAACTGCAACAAATGTTGTTGGTAACAGCATTTCTACGGCAGTTATTTCCAAGTTAGAAGAAAGAAAGGGCGGTTTAAAAGAAGATTTAGATGTGATACTTGATGAAAAAGTGACATCAACACCATAGAATTTAAGGTTGTTTAGTAATTGAAACCCTTCTGAGTTGGTTAACTTTAGAAGGGTTTTGTTTATTCAGATTAATAGCAAAATATTATTTACTTGTTTGTTTGCGCATAAACTGCCAAAAACGTTCAGATGAAATATTGAGTCTTGCTTCTGTTCGATAGATATAAACCCCCATCGTGATGGAAAGCGTGCTATCTAGGATAGCGAGTTCACTTCTCTCAAGTTCATTTTTAATTGAAAAATCTGGCAACCAACCCACACCACTTCCATTGAGCACCATACGTTTTAGGACGTCACTCATTGATGAGACAAATGATAATTCAAAAGGCAAATCGGAAGATTTGTCCATTAGCTGGTTGACTTGCCTCCCCATATAACTTTCATCGGTGTATTTCATTAAAGGTAGTGTTGTACCATCTAATGCAAAAATAGGTTTCTTGTTTTTATCGCACAGTGAAACAAGATGTAAACGGCTTTCAAGAATTTTTGCATGTAGAAATGGTGAGGACATTAATTCTTCATTATAGAAGGATAAAATAAAATCACTTTGTCCTTCTTTTAGTTTATGAACGGCTTCATCAACATTGATTGACTCGACAAAGAAAATTTTATCAATATTTTGTGAGAACTGGGAAATGAAATCTGGAAGAAGAAAAACAGAAAGTGAATGTGCTGCTGAGATATTAATTTTCTGTTTATCGTTATCGATACCTTTAATTCTGTTTATTTGAAAATAGACATCATCAAGTAAGTTTCTAGCATAAACAATAAAACTTTTCCCTTGAGGTGTGAGCTGCAATGGATTGGTGTTTCTATCAAATATTTCAAATCCAACGGAGGATTCGATAGATTGAATTCTGCGACTAAAAGATGATTGAGATATATTTCTTTTTTCTGCTGCTAAAGTAAAACTGCGGCATTCTTCTAGAACAACAATATCGTGCAACCATTTAATTTCGAGATTACTTATCATTGTATCCTCTTATGATTATAGTTATTTATTTCCTATGCAAATTTAGCATAACTTATAGAAACTCTGCAATTACGAAAGGAGAGCATTATGCGATTATATTATTAATTTGATGGGAGGGGTTATGAAAAAAATATTAGGTATGTTAGGGGGAATGGGACCAGGTGCAACAGCAGATGCATTTTCTAAATTAATCAATAATACTAAAGCATCTAAAGATCAGGAGCACATACCTGTCATTATTGTCTCTATTCCTGATATTCCAGATAGAACGGAAAATATTATTTATGATGGGCCATCACCATTACCTGCGATGATAGATTCATTAAAAATACTTGAGGGTGCAGGGGCTTCTTGTATTGTTATGCCTTGTAATACAGCACATTATTGGTATAAGGAGCTAATGAAGGAAGTGAAAATTCCTTTTATTAGTATCATTGATGCAACATGTAAAAGTATTATTAATAATAAAATTAAAAAAGTGGCTTTATTGGCAACAACAGCAACCATACGTACGAAATTATATCAAGATAAACTCAGCTTTAATAATGTTGAATGTATTGTCCCTGATGAGGTAAATCAATATAAAATAATGCAAAGTATTATTGCTTACAAAGCAGGTGATCTTGATAAAGCAAAAGAGTTAATTTTCCCCTATATTAATATGCTAAAGTCTGATGGTGTCGATAAATTTGTGATGGGATGCACGGAGATACCATTAATTTTAGAAGAATTAGTTGAAAAATCACCGGATGAATTTATCGATGCCACTGAGGCTTTAATCAAAGAGGCTATAGATTGGTATAATCTTAGAGATGAACAGTTTGAGCAGGAAGTGACTAGTGGGAGTTGTCACAAGTTAGTTTAATCTTTTTATAGCCAGCATCAGGGTGTATTTTAAATATAATTATTAGTTTAATATAAAAATAGTAGGCCAGTATTATTTCAGGTATTTAATGTTTTTTTATTTATGAATGGACGAATAAACTGAAGACCTATATAACAAACAAATTTGGGTTGTAAAATAAACGCTTTTTCTTAATTTATTTGGCAGTTTAGGAGTTTTGTAACTTGTAGTTAGCGGGGGAGTAGCGACAATAGACGTTTTATTATAATTATTAGTTATTGTCAGATAGGGATCTACTCATGCAATTTAAATCGATGGTTAAATTGGTTATTGGTGCAGCAGTGCTGCTTGTTCTTGGGCTTGTTGGGATTAACTCATATACCATTGTTCAAGATGGGTCTGTAAAAGTTGGTACATTTTTAGGGAAAGTTGATCCGGTGGCATATGATGCCGGGCTGCACTTTCCTATTAACCCATTTACTAACTTCGACACATACTCAACAAAAGATATTCGTGTTTCATTAAAGGAACTTAGGGTTCCTTCACAGGATAAACTGAAATCAATTGTTGATATTACTGTTATGCTGCAATTTGATGGTGCAAAAGCGCCCGTATTACGTATTAATGGTGGTACTGAAAGTGAGGCGTTGGATAAATATGTGCGCCAAAAACTGATCTCAACAATTTTAGAATTTGGTAAAGACGTGGCAAATGCCCAAGATCTTTATACCGCAGATACACAGAGGAAATTACAAGATTCCATTCGAGATGCAATTCAAGGTTATGCATCGCCATATGGTTACACGATTAAAGAAATTATGATCCAAGATATTACCTTACCAGAGGTGGTTCAGGAACAAGTGGTTAATACTAAAATGCGCCAAGAGCAAATTAACCAAGCAAAAGCTGAAGCAGAAAAAGAACGTGAATTAGCGCAGAAGAAAGTTGTCATTGCAGAAGCAGAACGTGAGTCGGCGGAGCAACAAGCGATTGCTAGAGAGCGTAATGCGCAGGCAAATGCATTTGCAATGCGCCAAGAGGCGGATGCAAAATTATATGCAGCACAAAAAGAATCAGAGTCTAATGCAATATTACAGCGCACAATTACCCGTGAAATGATCAATTGGAAACAGTTAGAGATTGAACAGATTAAAGCGCACAAATATAAAGGCGAAGTGCCTAATATTGTTGTTGGTGCTGATTACGACGGCAAAATGATTATGGATATGCGCAGTAGTCAATAATTTAGTCTGAATATTTTTTTTAACTAAGACCAGCTTTATGCAAAGTAGAGCTGGTTTTTTTATAAGTAAAATAAGCATTACTGGCGCGAAGAGAGTGGATTAAATGAAGTTTAATAGCCGCTATGGTGATATTAAATGCAAAAATTCTGAGATGAAAGAGAGAAGGATGAGGCCAAAGTGATAGCAGTAAGCTCATGTTTATTAGGGTTTTGTGTAAGGTATGATGGTCAGCATCAACTCTACACCCCCTTAAAAGAACTCTATGAAGCAGGTAAGGTGGTCAGCATCTGCCCTGAAGTTTTTGGCGGGCTACCAACCCCCAGAGCACCCGCAGAAATAGTCGGTGGCAATGGCGAAGATGTCTTATTAGGACAAGCTAAGATTATAGATAGCCAATGCATTGATGTTACACAGGCTTTTGTTCGAGGTGCGGAAATAGCACTCAAAAAAGTGCAAGATTTAAATATCAGTCTTGTTGTTCTTAAGGCCAATAGCCCATCTTGTGGAAGCCAACAAATTTATAGCGGTGAGTTCAATGGTTCACTAAAAGCAGGCATGGGAGTTTGTGCTGCACTATTTAAACAAAATAATATTCAAATTTTGGATGAAAACTCGCCAAATTTAATTTCAGTGGTTAACGCATCACTTGATAATGCAACGTAACAATAGCGTTAGGTAATTTATGATACAAATCCGTGCTGTCGATAAATTCAATTTTTGGGATGTTGGGGAATTAACCTCTAATAAGGATGGTATTGCTACTGTTTTAGAGGAGTACGTATGTTGCAATGCATTTTCAATTGCTGAATCTCATTTTTATCCTGAGTATAAACCGCATGCGCTTTATCAGGGAGAGATCTTGATAGGCTTTTTTATGTATAAAATATTAGAGGATAAACCACAAGAAGCTTTTATTTGCCGCTTTATGTTAGATCATAAATTTATAGGACAAGGGTTGGGTAATCAATCTTTCTTTGCGATTATCAAGTACCTCAAAGGGAGTGGGGTAAATAGAATTTCTTTGGGCTTAGATGATGAAAATAATATTGCAAAAAAAGTTTATATGAATCATGGTTTTAAATTTACCAATAAAATTTTGGATGGTGAGCATATTTATGCTATAGAGTTTTAATGTGTCAATTTGATCCTTTATAAAATTGGCTATAGTCTTCTACTATGATAATTAAAGACAAAAAACTCTGGGTAACGTAATGAAAAAACAGTTTATTGTGATTAGGAGCCATACATCGGAGTATCCTAACCCTATCCATTTTTCAGCGGGAGACCCGCTGGTGGTCGGCGAAAAATATGTAGGAGATGAAGGTTGGGACAATTGGTACTTTTGTTCATGTAATGGTTTAAGTGGCTGGGTTCCTAAACAATTAATCGAGTTAACTGGCGTAACTACGGGAATTGCTAAAGAAAGCTACAGCGCATTGGAACTGAATGTGGAGCCTCAGGAAAAGGTTATTGGATATCAAAAAACCAATGGATGGGTTTGGTGTGAAAAATTAGATTCACAAGAGCAAGGTTGGCTCCCTGAATTAAATCTACAAGAAATCTAGAGAATAAGCTCTCTTTTATAAAGCTGGGGCAAAATTTCTCTGGAAGTATCATGATTGAATTAATGGCCCTTATTTGAACGAGTTTTAGGCTTTTTTATCCGTTGGTCGCCAACTATTATTCCCAGCTCAATAAAAGGTGTACTTTTTTCATCTAAAAAAATCAATATGATCATATAGGCACTATATATCTCGCTTTCTTTTTAACTTTAAGTCAAATTAATGTCTTTTAATGCTAAACAAAAAGCAAGCCACACTGAAAATTACACATTTTAAGTCATTACTGGATAATGATTTAGTGATCTTATCTAAATATCCTATTTTAGAGTTTCCTTGCTAGATAGTTATCTCGTAATCGTGGTATATCATCAGGAAATAAATCTGATGAGTTTAAATGATGTTTAATATCTCTGAGTTGATTAATGATTCGCCAATAGATTCGATTCTTTTATTTGTGATCACTTTTGTTTTATTAATTTTATCTGCTTATATTGGTAAATATATTTTTAAGCGTAAGTCGGCTCATGAAGAAGTTGCAGATGATGAAGCTAAAATTATCCTGGGGGCAATTTTATCTCTGCTAGGTTTACTGATTGGCTTTGTGCTCTCTATTTCTATTAATGGCTATAATAACCGCCAACAAACAGAAGAAAATGAAGCGATTGCAATTGGAACGGCATACCAACGCGCACAATTGTTAAATGCAGATGATAGAAATAAAGCCTCTCACCTTTTGCAGCAATATTTAGAAGCACGTATTGAGTTCTTCAAATCAGGGATCAGTGATGAAAATAGTCAATGGCGGATGGTTTCTCTGGAGAAACAAAACCAGCTTTGGGAAATCGCTGTCAAAGAAGCAAATCAATCGCCAAACCCAGTTGTTGCCTCGGTACTTACTGCATTTAGCGATCTTTATCTTTCCCAACAAAAAACAATGGCAAGTTGGCGGCATCAAATTCCCAATGCGACTTGGTTTCTCCTCATCTTTTTTGCTATCTGTTCGAACGTGCTTATTGGCTATAACATTCGAGGTACTAAAGGGAAAAATTGGCTGATCCTCATTCTACCCTCATTAACTACGTTGGCATTATTTATGATTGCAGAAATTGATGTGCCGGGAGAGGGGATGATCCATGTCGTTCCTGACGACTTAGTATTATTGCAGGAATTCTTATTTAAGGATGGTGCATGGCTGGGAAAGTAGAATAAAAGTAAGACTCCCCAAGTAAAATAGCTTGGGGAGTTTACTAGATTAGCGAACGATAATACCTAATAAAATTCCGATGGCACCAAAGTCAGCATCACTAAATGTGGTGTTTGCGATACCAATATCCCCAAGAACAGGTAATAAGAATACAGGTAAGAAGGTGATTAATAAGCCTTGCGCAAATGCACCTAAAATAGCGCCGCGGCGGCCGCCTGTTGCGTTACCGAATACCCCAGCAGCAGCGCCCACAAAGAAGTGTGGTACCACACCTGGGATAATCACGGTCATATTTAAGGCATACAATAAGAACATGCCGATGACACCCGCAGCGAAGCTACTTAAGAAACCGACTAATACCGCATTTGGGGCATAAGGGAATACCACTGGGCAGTCTAAAGCAGGTTTTGCATTTGGTACGAGTTTGTCTGAGATCCCTTTAAAGGCAGGGACAATTTCAGCAATAACCATACGCACACCTTGCAGGATAATGTATACCCCAGCAGCGAACGTAATAGATTGCATTAATGAGAACATAAACCAGTTTTTGCCACCACTCACTTCACGTACAAAATCACCGCCCGCAAATAAGCAAGTAATGATAAAGATAATGAACATGGTGAACGAAATAGCCACTGGTGTATCACGCAGGAATAGCAAGCTTTTTGGCACATTCATGTCTTCAGTCGAATGTTCTTTATTACCAAATTTGCTACCAATAAACCCAGCTAAAACATAAGAGATGGTTGAAAAGTGGCCAATGGCAACATCATCAGAACCAGTAACCTTTTTCATATATGGGTGTGCTATGGCAGGGAAAAACACCATACAGAAGCCCACAATTAAAGAACCAACAGTAACCAACATAGTGCCTTCCATTCCAGCAGTTGCTAGAATAACGGCAATCATCATAGACATAAATAATGTGTGATGACCCGTTAGGAAGATAAATTTCCATGGTGTTAAGCGAGCAATCAAGATATTGATTAACATCGCAAAGAACATGATCATGGCCATTTCACGACCAAAGCTTTTTTGTGCGATAGACACAATTGCTTCGTTATTTGGTACTACGCCGTTGATGCCAAAAGCATGTTGGAAGATGGCTGAGAAGTCACCTAATGAGCTCACCACTAAGCCTGCACCTGCACCTAGAATGACAAAACCCATGATGGTTTTAATGGTGCCTTTAATGCATTCGGTGACTGGTTTTTTTTGTGCGATCAGACCGATAAGGGCGATAAGACCGACTAAAATAGCAGGTTCAGATAAAACATCCTGCATCAGAAAACGAAAGAATGACATAGTGCCTCCGCTTACATCGCACCAAGTTTTTGTAATGCAACGGTGAGGCGCTCTTTCATGGCAACTTTATCAATCATGTTTTCCAGCGCGACGATTTCACCACCCACTTGTTGAGCAACTAGCTGCTCAGCAATATCACTTGTGCCAACAAAAATATCACTGACAGTGCCTTTCGCTGAACCTAAATCCACATGGTCAACTTCAGCGCTGACTTGCATGTCTTTTAAAATATTTTTGATGCTCATTTCCATCATTAAACTGGTGCCTAAACCATTTCCACAAACAACGGTGATTTTCATAATGTTTACCTTAATATTAAATTATTCGTATTTAGCGATGATTTTAAGAATGTCATCGACGTTTTCTGATTGCATGATGCTGTCAATATCTTCTTGATTATCAAATAGCTCAGCAAGTTTTGCGATAGCGCCGATGTGGCTATTGCTATCTGTCGCAGCAAGGACGATAAGTAATTTGATAGGGTCATTGCCTTCTGAGCCAAATTCTACGCCTTGCTTAATCACGGTTAAGCCAAGGGATAGCTGATTTACGCCATCTTCAGGACGAGCATGAGGCATGGCAATACCTGGGCCTAATACATAATATGGACCAATTTTTTCGTGTGATTTGATGATCGCATCGATATATTGCGGTTCGATTAACTTATTATTAATTAATGGTTTACAGGCGATTTTTATCGCATCTTGCCAATCTGCGGCACTTTCGACGACCTGAATAACATTCGAGGTCAGTAAAGTCGTAAGCATTGGGTTGCTCCTGGTTGATTAAATTTTTATCTTTTTAATGGTTGAGTGAATAGTAGTGATCTATGGTAGCGCTATCTAGCTGATTTGTTCATTTTCGTGATAGCGCTATCATTTTGAATAAATATTGCGAACAAAGGCTAAATGAATAGACTTGTAAGCTGATTAACAAATTCAACCTGTGCTAAGTTAATGCTGTTGAATAATAAGTTTAGGCTAAATAAAAGTATTACATGCAAAAAACACGAAAAAGAAAAAATACTGGGCGGGTGACGTTACAGGATGTGGCTAAATACGCAGGCGTTGGCTCAATGACGGTGTCCCGTGCTTTGCGAACGCCAGAATTAGTCTCAGACAACCTGCGTGAAAAGATTAACGCAGCCGTTGAGGAGCTTGGTTATATCCCTAATTCCGCCGCGGGGATTTTAGCATCTGGGCAAAGCCGAATTGTTGCGGTGTTAATTCCTTCTTTGCGTGATAATGCGAGTTCAGTTTTTTTGCAAGCATTACAAGAAGTATTGAACAAAAATAATTATCAAGTGGTTATTGGTAGCCATGATTATCAGCAGAAAAAAGAATCAGAAGTTTTATCGACGTTATTACAAAGTAACCCTGCGGCGCTGATTATATTTGGAGCGGTTAATTCACAAAGCATTTTTAATTATCTTAAAAATTTGGATATTCCAGTTATTAACGTAGCAGGGGAATCCAACCATCCTATTACTTTAAATATTAAAAGTAACATTGGTGAAGCAGTTAATTTTTTAACCCATTTTTTATTGCAAAAAGGATACAAAAAAATAGGTTATATTGGTGCCCAAATGGACAGCAAAATGCAAAGCCAGCAACTGAGTGGTTGGAATAAAGCTATGTTGGCTTATAACCAGAGTGCTGACCAAAGCATCACAACACCGTATGTTGCTACAATGGATTTTGGTCGTCAGGCGATTAGTGAAATGTTAACGCGACAGCCAGAACTTGAAGCCGTTATTTGCAGCCATGAAATGATAGCACTTGGCGTACTTTTTGAGTGTCAACGGCGTTTAATTAAAGTGCCGAAAATGCTTGCGCTCGCTTGTGTAGAAGGTTCATCAAATTGCGATCATATTCAGCCGTCCCTGACCTCTGTTCGTATTGATTACAGTAAAATGGCACGAGAAACCGCTAAAAAGCTACAGAAATGGTTAGCCGAGCCTGATACTGATTTTTCAGAGACTCAAGAAGAGATCATTTTTCCCTACAAGTTTGAAGCCAGACAAAGTGCATAAAATATAGCTCGTTGGTTTAAGTTCACGTTTTAGCGTGTAATTAAATATCTGACGGATAAAAAATCGGGAGGTAAGTCAATGTTTGATGAAAATCAGGATTGTTTTTTTGTCTCTCGAAATAAGATTGTCGGTTGGGTCACTGCATCCTATTTATTCCCTGCTAATGTATAACGAGGGCAGTTAACTGCCTGCATATTATAGTCAGTCCATTACTCAATGAGTTCATTGAGCCATTACTGGGGAGTCATCATGAAATTTCTTAAAACTATCATATCAACGGCTATTTTAGCTTCTTGCAGCGTGAGTGCTGCAACGACAGGTTCTGAAGTCCTAAAAGTACAAGACGGCGGTACACCGAATAAAGTTTATGTCGCCAATAAACCGACCATTAAAGTGGCAACTTACAATATTGGTAAGAATGAATTAGCATCAGATGTAGCGAATTTAGATAACTTAAGTAAGGCAATTGGTAAGATAGATGCTGATGTTATAGTTTTAACTGAGATTGATAATAAAACGGCGCGCAGTAAAAAAGTTCACCAACTTGAAGAAATCGCCAAAGCAAACAAGATGGATTTTGCCTTCGGTAAAGCATTAGATTTTGATGGTGGTGAATATGGCGTCGGAATTTTATCAAAATACAAAATAGAGAAATCCCAAGTTGTTAATTTACCATCAGGTGATGCAGAGCAGCGTGTAGTATTAATTTCACAGATAACTAAGCCTGGTTTTGATGCACCAATTATTGTGATGGGAACGCATCTTGATTGGCAGAAAGATCCAACTATTCGTATTGGCCAAGTACGCCATATTTTAGATGCGAGCATTGGTGATACAGATACAGGCTTTGATAATATCGCAGCATCGATAAAAATATTAGCAGGGGACTTTAATTCTACGGCGAATGAGCAGCCTATTCAGGAAATTCGTTATATGTGGAACCCTGTACAGAAACAAGGAGTCGATTATCGCAGTTGGCCCGCGGTAAACCCAGCGATTGACATTGACCATATTTTTACATTTAAAGGCCAAGTGTGGGATGTGAAGAACATGCAGATCCCAACCGATGGAAAAGAATTCCAATGGTCGAGTGTTAGTGACCATCTTCCAATTATTGCTGAATTAGAATTACAAGAGCAGTAAAATTTGCTTAGGATTTATTCTTATAAAAGACCTCTATTGTGAGGTCTTTTTTATTTCTCACGCTTTTGTAATAACCTTTGCCTTTCAATATAACGTTCTTCAGCAATAGCCAGATACTGTGCAATAGTCAGGTAGATTTGTTCTTGGGGAACTGAGATGAAGTTACAGCTCATGGAGTCAGTCATTTGGGACATAAAACCAGCCATAAAATCGGGGATATTTGCATATTGATTAGCGACATGCGTGTAGTAAAACTGATAGATATAGGACGCTTGCGAATGGCTAAGTTCCATTTTATTGCTGAGGTTATTTGCTGCAAGCAAGAGTAGTTGGTTATTTGTCATGAGATCCCCTTTTTTTAGGTCACAAATGCTACCTGATTTCTCTATATTATTTTATCAAAATTAGTCGGATAATTTTAAGTATTCGTTGTTGGCTTTAGTGTCTTAAGAATATTCTGTATTTTTATTGATTTAAGATAAGTGGAAGCCAAAGGTAGTTTGTTTTTATGAAATTGCAATAGTGATGGTTAGTTAATTTCAGTTAAATATTCTAATGCTTGTTGTGTTAATATGTTGTTAATGCAAATTTTTTTTCATCATTTTAATAATTATTGATACATAAGTGATATGATTTTTCTATTTAAAATCAGTTGATTAGGTTGTTTTTATTTTGAGGTTTTTGCTGTTTTGTTAATGGGGGTTGTAAAATAAAGAGATAAAAATATATCGTTTAGAATTTTTTTCTTATTTTTGGGTTAAACGAAATAAATTTGATTATCCTTATGAATAAAAAGGATTTTTTGGTTTGTTTTTTGATGGTTTAATTTAATGGTATAACGTAAATTGAAATGAATTATATTTATTGATACTCACTGGGTGAGTACGGGTACTCGCAATTAGTGTTTATTCACAATTGGCAACATTATTATGTACATTGTATTATTTAATAATATATTGAATATAAGTAATATTAAACAGTATTAAACTGTTAAGGTGAATTATTGTTTCTGATGCTGTAGGTATGAAACCTTTTTTGTATAAAAAATACAAATTGCAACAGTTAATCTTTAAGGTACTATTTATATCTGAGGATTAATACTGGTATACTTACTCATGTAATAGGTAAAATGAAGTGTAAATACGGAATAAACGGTGCTGGTTAGAGTAAATTGATTTTTACTAAAGGTGACTTTTACGCGAAATTAAAATTAGAAAGGTCGGGCTTTCTAATAAATTATTCTTATATGGATTGGCAAGCCTATTATTAAAATAATTATTACTTTCTTACAATTAACTAAATATATCTACTTACATACCTTTTAAGCAAAGGTATGGTGAACGATTTTGGTCAATTGGTTGTGTCACTGCGTTTATGAGAGCTTAAATATGAACATAATAAAGTTGCTCACAATACTATTATTAACGGGATGCTCTTTTATTTTAGGCGTCACGTTGAACTATTCACCAACTCCAGATTTGGTGAAGATGGCGAAAACGAGTGTGGAGGATTACTTATCCTACCCAGAGTCAGCTTCTTTTAGGAATGTGCAATATAATTTTATTCGACAAACCGCAGATAAAGGAGATTTAGGTTATATCTGTGGTGAAGTGTTTCGAGTTAAAAATGCAAAACTTGAAGGTTATAAGAAATTCATTGTGAAAGCTTATAATGATAAAGATGGGCGCGTCACAATGTCCATACCACTTGTAGAAGGGGATTATGATTTATTACCAATGGAAATGATGGATTCTCTATGGAATAAGTATTGTTTCTAATTTGATTGCGAGTGATAAAGAAAGCCATTTTGGCTTTCTTTATCTGAAGATATTTTAACCCTTGAGTTCTCTTGCGCACTGCTGAAGCTTTATAAAAGAAGCAAAACGCGTATCGTGGCGCGCCTGGTAACTTTCATTTGCGTAGTAAGTTAAATCAATTTCACTGAATTGATCCATGGCTTGAGCCACATCGTCACAGACTTTACCTGCAACAGCACCTAAAATGGCTGAACCGAGTAAAACAGGTTCGCTAGCTTGTGTTGAAATAACAGGTACACCGCATGCATCCGCTAATAATTGACGAATTAATGGGTGTTGTCCTGCTCCACCACTCACAACAATGTTCTCAATTGCTGCACCTGATTTTGCTTGTGCTTCAATGATTTGTCTTAAACCATAGCCAATACCACATACACCAGCAACATAGAATGACAGTAAATTCTCTAAGCTGTTGTCCATGGTGAGTCCCGCAATAACTGCTCTTGCATGTGGGTCAGCAAATGGTGCGCGGTTACCTAAAAATTCAGGAACTACATGAATTTTCTCAGCAAGTTCAACAGATTGAGATGCCGATGTTGTCTTTTCTAACACGAGGTCAGCTAAGTAGACAGGAAGTGGTTTTTCTTGCTCTTTTGCAGTAATTTGTGCGCCTACGCAAGCAGGGTGGAGGGATAGTAGCTGATCAATCGCTGCGCCAGCGGCGCTTTGGCCACCTTCGTTCAACCACATGCCAGGAACCATAGCGCTATAATATGGCCCCCAAACACCAGGGATGAAAACAGGCTCTTTGGTCGTTGTCATGGTACAAGATGATGTGCCAAAGACATATGCCATGTTGGCAATCGCATCACCATTGACACCCACTGTACCAATACCGCCAGCATGGGCATCAATCATACCTGCTGCAACAGGGGTACCTGCTAATAAGCCCATTTGCTGTGCTGCATCGTCTGTTAAGCCAGAACCACAAGGGGTTCCTGGTTCAACAATCAATTGTCCTATACGGGCAAATTTCTCATCAGCTAGCTCAGATAAACCAATCTGATGGAAGTAGTCTGCATCCCAGCGTTTTTCATGGGCGAGATAAGTCCATTTGCAGGTTACTGTGCAAGTTGAACGTGCTAATGAGTCAGTTGATTTCCACGTCAAGAAATCCGCTAAATCAAAAAATTGCCATGCTTTTTCATAGGTTTGAGGCAAGTTTTCTTTCAACCATAAAATCTTTGGTGTTTCCATTTCAGGTGAAATTTTACCGCCGACATAATTTAAAACAGGGTGTTTTAGCTGGTTAATACGTTCAGCTTGTTCAGTTGCACGGTGATCCATCCACACGATAATATTACGGTTTGGATCTTGAGTGGGACTAACCGAAACGGGTTGTTTATCGTGCCCGATAACAACGAGTGAACAGGTTGCATCGAAACCAATACCTGCAACTTGCTGGGGGGAAACTTGTGAAGAAGCGACCGCTTGCTTGACACAATAACAAACAGCTTCCCAAATCTGGTTACTTGACTGCTCAGCGAAGTGAGCGCTATCTCGGTAAAGTGTAATATCTTGTTTGGCTGAGGATAGCATTTTGCCAGACATATCAAATACACCGGCTCGGGCGCTACCTGTTCCAACATCAATACCGATAACCACTTTATCATTTTGAGGGGTTGAGTGATGCATTTTACCTCCAAAAATTAACTGTTAAAAATAGGATAAAGCGTTATAGGTCGACACTGTTTGGCACAATGACAAGGTCACGAACCGTAACATGTTTTGGGCGAGTTAACATAAAGAGTACCGCTTCGGCAACTTCAATGGGCTGCATTAAGCTGCCATTTGCAAGAGCTTCTTCCATTTTTTCTTTTGGCCAATCATCTAATAATGCGGTGACGACAGGACCTGGTAAGACGGCACCAACACGGACACCATGCTCGGAAACTTGGCGGCGAGTTGAATGAACAAAGGCTTGAACCGCAAATTTAGATGCGGTGTATATTGGCTCCCAAATAACAGGAACAACACCCGCAATTGAGCTGGTGAATAAGACATCACCTGATTTTTGGGCAATAAAGTGAGGCAAAACGGCACGAACACTACGGAAAGCCGCGTTGATATTGAGATTTAACACCTTATCCCAAACATCAGGATCACCCTCTGCAACAGGACCGCCAATATAAGCCCCTGCATTTGCATGGAAAATATCTAAACGGCCTGCTTTGGCAAGGATTGCATCTAACATGCCGTCAACTTGTTTGGTGTTCATTAAATCAATGACTAGAGGGATTGCATTTTCGCCTAACTCGGCGACAAGTTGATTTAATCTATCTTCAGCACGGTCAATCAGAACGACTTTGACACCTGCTTTGATCAGTGTACGTGCACATTCGAGACCAATACCAGATGCTGCACCTGTAATTGCGGCAACTTTATTTTCAATGGAAATAGCCATAATGATTTACTCCAATCGGATTTTAGCAGAGGAAAATTAAAGAATAATGAAATCAATGAGATGACAATGAGTCACAGGAATGGTTAAGGTGGCTGCATAGAATGGATTGATATGAATTTTTTTATTATATCAACTCACGTTTCATCAATTTCAATATTGCTCAATCGATGTAGCAGTATTGCGACTTTTCCGCTTTGGTGTCAAGCTAGGAAAAAATGGAGATATAAATCTGTGACAAAGATCAGACAAAATAAGAAAACAACGATCTACGACCTTGCAGAACTGGCTGGTGTCTCAGCAAGTGCTGTGAGCGCGATACTCAATGGGAATTGGCAAAAAAGACGCATTAGTGCGAAGTTAGCTGAAAAAGTAATGCGTATTGCGCAAGAACAAAACTACTCAGTGAACAAGCAAGCTAGCTTATTGCGTAGTAATAAATCAAAAATTATTGGCATGTTGGTTCCAAAGTACGATAACCGCTACTTCGGCTCGATAGTGGAGCATTTTGAGGAAATGGCCCGTGAAAGAGGGCTGTTTCCAATTATTACCTGTACGCGGCGCGACCCTAAATTAGAAATAGAAGCCGCCCGTGCAATGTTATCGTACCAAGTGGATTGGCTGATTTCGACAGGGGCAACGAATCCTGACAAAATAACACAAACTTGCCAAGCATCTGGTGTACCGACACTAAATTTAGATTTGCCTGGCACTCTAGCGCCATCCGTCATTTCGGATAATTACCTTGGAGCGAAAAAACTTACACAGCGTATGTTAAGTAAAATAGACCGTGCTTCAGCATTAAATGAAGCGCTAATTTTCATTGGTGGGCGTGAGCATGATCATAATACCCACGAACGTATACGTGGCTTTATTGATGCACATAACGAAATGGGGATTACTGTTCCAAATGAAAATATTTTAGCGTGTGGGTATGCCCCTGAAAAAGCAGAAAAAGCGCTATCTAGTTTCGTTAAAAAGCACAATGAAAATTTGCAAAAGATTGCCCAAGGTGGCCTATTTATTAATTCAACGATTTCATTAGAAGGGGTGATGCGTTGGTTAGGGGAGCAAGGTTGTACAGGTCAAAACCAACCTAATTTAGGGTGTTTTGACTGGGATCCTTTTGTGGCGCTGTTAGGTAATGATATTGAAATGGTGAAGCAAGATGTGCCTACGATGCTCAATCATATTTTCAAACTGATAGATGAAGGAAATAGTCAGGCACAGTTGATTGAAGTATTGCCTGTAGGTATCGGATGATATGCCGAATATGAGGAAGAGTCGCCCGTCGTAAAACAGGCGACATTGAAGCATATAGGTTATTTATTTAAGGTATTAACCAATAGCTGGTGGCGTTGGTTATAAAATTTAATATAAGTCATATAGCCCGCTAATATTGTCGAAAGGCTGGCAGTGGCTAATAGCATAAAAGTTACCATAATTTGATATTTTACGGCCTGCAATGGGTCGACCCCCGCAAAGATTAACCCTGACATCATTCCCGGTAAGCTAACAATACCGACTGTTTTTGCTGAATCAACGGTGGGAATCAATGAGGCGCGAATACTTTCACGAATGATTGCGGCTGAGGCAACTTTTGGGGTTGCTCCGAGGCTTAACATTTCTTGAATTTGCTGCTGCTGGCTGGCAAATCGTTGCCCCAGATTATTAAAGCATAACCCGACGGCTATCATTGCATTTCCCGCAATCATTCCTGTAATCGGTATCACTTGCATCGGGGTAAACGCAATGGCTTTGGTGAGAATTAAGACCAGTAGCGTGAGAAAAGTGCCTGACGTAATCGCCACAAAGGCAGTGAGATAGATTTTATCTAAATATTTACTTCGTTTCTTTGCATTCCACGCAGCATTAACGCAAATAAACAGTACCAACGCTACAGTGAGAAGCTCATGATCAACATTAAAAATATATTTTAAAATGTAGCCAGCAATTAATAATTGAACAATGGCGCGGCAAGTACTCCAAATAATGTCTTTTTCCAAAGATAGCTTTTCTTTGTGGCTAATAAAAATCGCCACTAAGACTAACATGATAGAAAAGGTAAGTGACTCATTGGAAATGGTAGGTTGATGCACGGTGGTATCCTATTATTTAGCCAGATGAACGGGAAGGGTGATGACTTCATTTGCATGGGCAATTTCATCTTGGTCGTGAGTCACCCATAAAACCCCAATACCTTTTTCTATAGCTAATTTATGAATTAACTCATTCACTTTGACTTTATTTTCTTCATCTAGTGCGCTAGTTATCTCATCTAACAATAAAATTTCGGGCAGGAATTGTAAATTTCGAATTAATGAAATGCGCTGTTTTTCGCCCCCCGAAAGCTCGTTAATTCCTTTCTCAAGAATGGTTTCTGGTAATGAAAGATACTGCAAGTCACTGATAATTTTTGTTTTATCAAAAGACTGCTTTCTGATTTGGTAAGGGAACGCTAAGTTGTCGTAAACTGTTGCCCCGAATAATGCGGGGGTTTGAGTACAATATGATACTTGCTGGCGGTAGATTTCAGGGGAGAGAGTATTAATGTCTTGGCCGTTAAAAATAATACTCCCTTGGGTTGGGGAAATCAGTGATGCCACAATTTTTAATAAAGTACTTTTCCCGCAACCAGATGGTCCTGTGATTAATTTAAATTCGCTGGCACCTAGGTTAATCTGCACATTATCAAGAATCGTTTTTCCATCAATGGAATAGCCAATATCCTGTAGTTGCAGCAGTGAAGGTTTTTTTTCCATTTTTCCATGACCTATGTAATCAACTCACGTTATTAACGCGAATGAGAGCTATTTCTCTATTTTATCTGATATCAGCCTATTGGTTTTGTTTGATATCAATTTAGATATAACTAAGAGTATGCGCCAGTTATTGTTAAATTTACACTGTATTATGTAAAGGCGGATTATCTAAGGTTAGTTGAAATACGATTATTATGAGTATTTGGCGTTATTTTAAACAATGCAAATGATTGGATGATTTCAAAATAGATAACAAATAATCAAGTTGAATTTTATTTTGAACAGATGTTTCTTTAGTCTTTATTATTATTTAAATAATGGGATGTGGCGCTTTATTTTAAATGATGAATGTGGCTATTATATTTAAATAATATTATCTTAATTAAATAACGATACACTTATAGTGTTATTAGGATTTCGAAAGAACTCCAATATCTATATTCCCCTAATCTCAAATATCACCTCATGGCGTTAAGGAATGAAAATGACAAAGTTTAATGGTTTTAATACCCAATTCTCTCTTGATGGCAAAGTTGCATTAATCACGGGGGGCGCTGCGGGTATTGGTTTAGCAATTGCCCAGCTCTATGTGGAAAAAGGCGCCAAAGTTGCTTTGGTTGATAAGTCTGAAAATGTCATTGATGTTGCCAATAAAATGAAAAATACCATTGGTATTCAATGTGATATAACAAAAATAGACTCTGTATCACAGATGGTTGAGCAAGTAGTAAATCATTACGGAGCATTGGATATTGCAGTTAATAGTGCAGGGATTGTCGCTTTGGCTCCTGCTGAAGATTTAAGTGAGCAGGACTGGGATTTGACCATGAACGTTAATCTCAAAGGCACTTTTCTTGTGTGCCAAGCGGCTGGTAATGTCATGATTAAAAAAGGAAAAGGTAAAATAATTAATATGGCATCACAGGCTGGTGTTATCGCCTTAGATCAACATGCGGCCTACTGTGCGAGTAAAGCTGCCATTATTGGTTTAACCCAAGTTTTGGCATTAGAATGGAGCCCTAAGGGTATTCAAACCAATGCAATATCACCGACTATCGTTCTCACTGAGCTGGGTAAAAAAGCGTGGGAAGGGTCAAAAGGTGATGAAATGAAAGAAAAAATTCCAGCAAGGCGTTTTGCAGAACCGTCAGAAATTGCCGCCTGCGCTCTGTTTTTAGCTAGTGATGCTTCTGATATGATCACGGGGCATAATTTAGTGATCGATGGTGGATATAGCATTCAGTAATAAAATACAATAAGCGAATAAAATAGATTATTCGCTTATTTATAATGATAAAAATAAGCCAAATAATAAAATTATTATTTGGCTTGTAATATAAATTACAAAGTAGGATAACAGATTTAAATAACTTTGCTGTTGGTTACGCTTTGGGTTGTAATAATGATAAGGATTGCTGAATAAGCTTCTCTACTGTAAAGCCAAAATAATCAAATAATTGTTCAGCGGGAGCTGACTCACCAAAACTATTCATTCCCATAACCGATCCATCAAGACCTACATATTTTCTCCAGTAATCACTGATACTGGCTTCGATAGCAATACGGTTGCGGATATGATTGGGTAACACACGTTGCTGGTAGTCTATGGATTGTTTGTCAAAGGTATCTGTTGATGGCATAGAAATCACGTTCACTTTAAAGCCTTGATCAGTGAGATATTGCCACGCTTCAACGGCTAAAGTGACTTCAGATCCCGTTGCTATCAGCAATAACTCGGGGTTTTGACTGTTGCTACGTAATATATAACCACCCCGTTGGATATTGGCTAACTGTTCAGGGGTACGGGAATGTTGTTGCAAATTTTGTCGTGAAAGGACCAATGCCGTTGGTGTCTGTTGGTTGGTGATGGCTTGTTGCCAAGCAACCGCCGTTTCCACTTGGCAACAAGGGCGCCAGACAGATAAATTTGGCGTAGACCGCAAAGATGCCAGTTGTTCCACGGGTTGATGTGTTGGTCCATCTTCCCCTAACCCAATAGAGTCATGAGTATAAACAAGCACTTGCGGTAATTTCATTAGCGCTGCCATGCGCACTGCATTTTGTGCATATTCGTAGAACATCAAAAAAGTCGCAGTATAAGGGCGAAAACCCCCGTGCAATGCCATACCGTTGGCAATAGCGGTCATGCCAAACTCCCTGACACCATAATGAATATAGTTACCCGCAGGTTGTTTATTGATAGGAACTGAGCCAGACCAATAAGTCAGGTTGCTAGGGGCTAAATCTGCGGAGCCGCCAATGAGTGCAGGGAGAATAGGGCCAATGACATTGAGGGTATTTTGCGAGGCTTTACGAGTAGCAATTGTTTCTGGGTTATCATTCAAATTCTGAATGTAGTTCGCCATCACCGTAGAAAATGTGCTGGGTGTTTGGTTAGTTAACCGTTCGGTGAGCTGTTCAGCAAGTTCTGGATACCTTTTGGCGTATTCTCTAATGGCCTGCTCCCATTGCAATTGTTGCTCTGCGCCATGGGCTTTGGCATTCCATGACTGGTAAATGTCTTCGGGGATCTCAAAGGGGGGGTATTCCCATCCTAACTGTTTACGTGTTAGGGCTATTTCTTCCATGCCCAGTGGTGCACCGTGTGAGTTTGCTGTTCCTGCTTTATTTGGCGAGCCATAACCAATGGTAGTGCGGCAAATAATCAGAGTCGGTTTGTCTGTTTGCTGCCGTGCCTGCTCAATCGCCGCTTTGATAGCAGGTCTTGAATGGCCATCAATACGACGAATAACATGCCAGCCGTAAGCTTCGAAACGCTCGGCGGTGTTATCTGTAAACCAACCTTTAGTGTCACCATCAATGGATATTTGGTTATCATCATAAAAAGCGATGAGTTTGTTCAGCTTCAATGTACCCGCGAGGGAGCAAGCTTCGTGGGAGATCCCCTCCATTAAGCAACCATCACCAAGAAAAACATAAGTAAAGTGGTCAACAACGGAAAAACCAGATCGGTTGAATGTCGCGCCAAGGGTTTTTTCTGCAATTGCCATACCGACTGCGTTGGCAATGCCTTGCCCGAGCGGCCCAGTTGTGGTCTCAACACCGGGGGTATAACCTAGCTCAGGGTGCCCGGGTGTTTTTGAATGTAATTGCCTAAATTGTTTTAAATCGTCAATGGAAACATTGTAACCCGTTAAGTGTAATAAGCTATATAGCAGCATAGAGGCGTGACCATTTGACAGGACAAAGCGGTCACGGTTCGGCCAAGTCGGGTCGGTAGGGTTATGCTGTAAGTAGTCTCGCCATAGTACTTCGGCGATATCAGCCATGCCCATTGGTGCGCCCGGGTGGCCGGAATTGGCTTTTTGCACCGCATCAATAGAAAGAAAACGGATGGCGTTCGCTAACGGGTTTTGTGCCTGTGTGTACATAAAAACACTCCTAGAAAACTGTCTGCGTGAAACTAACGTTCCCCATTTTCATATTCACTAATGCGAGCGACTTTTGGTGCTGAACGCCCACCTTCATAATGCGAAGCCAACCAAGTATCGACGATAGTTTTTGCAAGCTCAGGGCCAATAACCCGGGCACCAAAGGTAATAATTTGTGCATCGTTACTTTTTTGTGCGCGTTCTGCTGAGTAGGTATCGTGGCAAAGTGCGGCTCGAATCCCCGTGACTTTATTGGCAACAATAGACATCCCAATCCCTGTTCCGCAAATTAATATCCCTCGTTGATGTTTTCCTTGGGCAATAGCCGTTGCGACAGCATGGGCAACATCTGGGTACATTTCATCCTTAACCCCTGTATTTAAACAATAATCGGTGACTTGAATATTCAGCGCTGCGAGGTGTTGTTTGATCAAATCTTTCATTTCAAATGCGGCGTCGTCTGCACCAATGGCGATAGATAGCATGATTGAGATCCTTATTGTTGAACAAAAGTTCATTGATTATTCAAATGTACTAATTAGAAAATAGGATCTTATGAACAAATAATCAATAGGTGAACATATGTTTTTAATTTGAATAAGCTGTATTTTGTGATCTATGGCCTTAAAATCACTTTTTTTTGCTAAAAAAGCGCAAATCCATCATTTTATGTCGATTTTATAGGAATATTTGCTCTGAATCACACTTTGAGAATCTGGTGATGTGCATCAATGATTAAAAGAAGGTATGGTTAATTTGTATCTTCATTGAACTTATGTTCATTTAACAAACGCCGAGGGTAAGACTATGTGTGAACACTGTGATCAAAAAGCCACGATGAGCGAAGGCATTCCAGAAAAAATGAAAGCGGTAGTGGCTTATGCACCGAAAGATTACCGTTTAGAAACTGTCGATGTTCCAAAAATTGGTGAAGAAGAAATTTTAGTTCGTGTTGAAGCTTGCGGGATTTGCGCAGGTGATGTGAAAGCGTTTGAAGGCGCGCCAAGCTTTTGGGGGGATGCTGAGCAACCTGCCTATATTAAAGCGCCAATGATCCCAGGACACGAATTTATCGGGCACGTTGTAGGGTTTGGCTCAAAAGTGGAAGGTTTCACATTAGGTGACCGCGTGATCTCCGAGCAAATTGTCCCTTGTTGGGAATGCCGCTTCTGTAAACGCGGAGAATATTGGATGTGTGAAAAACACGACCTGTATGGTTTCCAAAATAACGTCAATGGCGGTATGGCTCAGTACATGAAATTTACGAAAGAAGCCATCAACTACCATGTGCCTGTGGATATGCCGATTGAAGACGCAATTTTAATTGAACCGTATGCCTGCTCACTGCATGCCGTGCAACGTGCGAATGTGAAGCTGGGCGATGTGGTTGTGCTTTCGGGCGCAGGCACGCTTGGTTTAGGCATGATTGGCGCAATCAAAAAATCCGGTGCAGGCAAATTAGTGGTGCTAGATTTATTCGATAAACGCTTAGAACTCGCTAAAGAATTCGGCGCAGATATGGTCCTGAATCCAAAACGTGATGATGTGGACAAAATCATCAAAGGGATGACGGAAGGGTATGGTTGCGATATTTACATTGAAGCGACCGGCGCACCGAAATCAGTAGAACAAGGGTTAAAAATGATCCGTAAACTCGGTACTTTCGTTGAGTTCTCTGTCTTTAAAGACCCTGTAACTGTCGATTGGAGCATTATCAGCGACCGTAAAGAGCTGGATTTATTAGGTTCTCACTTAGGTCCATATTGCTACCCATTGGTTATCGAGGGTATCGGCAATGGTGATTTCCCAACCAAAGGTGTGGTAACGGATATTTTACCGTTAGATAAATTTGCAGAAGGTTTTTCCATGATGGCGAAGGGCGACCCGCATATCAAGGTGGTCTTAGACCCGAACCTGTAATGCTGTAGTGGGTTCACAAGCAAATAAAACAATAATGAGAAAAATTGGACCTGAATAAATGTCACCCTACCAAGGCTTGTTATTCAGGTCCTAACCCAGCGAACAAGCACTGAGGTTAACGATATGATAATCAATAAACTGTCTAAAGTAACGGGGTTTTCGCCAAAGTTGCTCCTTGGCTATTTTGGTGTCCTTATCTTCATGATGGGGGAAGGTCTCGAGCAAGGGTGGCTTTCACCTTTTATTATTAGCCGCGGAATGAGCATTGAACAATCTTCATTACTGTTCAGCGTATATGGCTTTTTTGCTGCGGTTGCGGCGTGGTTGTCTGGCGTTTTAGCGGAAATTTATACCGCTCGCCGAGTGATGATTTTCGGGTTTGTGATGTTTGTGATTGGCTCCGTCATTTTCTTATCCATTGGCCTGCCAAGTAACAGCTTATCCATCATGATCCCTACCTATGCATTACGTGGATTTGGCTATCCGATGTTTGCCTACGGTTTCTTAGTTTGGGTAGCGTATGAAGCGCCCATTAAAAAATTGGGTTCCGCCGTGGGGATCTTCTGGTTCGTCTACAGTGGCGGGCTAGGTGTGTTGGGGGTGATGTACTCAAGTTATGCCTTACCAATTTTAGGTGAGATGGCAACGCTATGGAGTGGGCTGATTTTTGTCACCATCGGGGCGTTTATTGCGATTGCCCTTAACCGAAACCATGAGGGCGGCGAACAACCAAAACAAAAAGTATCGCTTAACTATGTGTTTAAAGGGATCACCATTGCATTTGAAAACCCAAAAATTGGTTTAGGGGGAATAGTTAGAACCATAAACACATCAGCGGCTTACGGTTTTGTGATCTTCATGCCAATGTTTCTCGGTGACTTTGGCTTTTCCCGCACAGAATGGTTACATATCTATGCCGCACTTTGGACCGTGAATATTGCCTTTAACTTGATTTTTGGTGTGGTGAGTGACCGAATTGGTTGGCGCAATATTGTGATTTGGTTCGGGTGTGTCGGTTGTATGCTTTGTACCCTAATGTTCTATTACGTGCCGTATTACTTCGGCCATAACTATACCCTGATGATGATAGCGGCGGGGTTATTTGGCGCGTGCCTTGCAGGTTACGTACCGCTCTCTGCCATCATGCCATCACTTGCACCTGAAAATAAAGGCGCTGCGATGTCCGTACTGAATTTAGGTGCGGGGCTCAGTACTTTCGTTGGCCCTGCATTGGTCGGGATCTTTATCAGCAGTGTCGGTGCGTTTGGTGTGATTTGGATTTTCTCAGGGCTTTATTTGTTCAGTGCGATATTGATGAGGTTTATCACGGTACCGCAAGAACTTCTTGATCAGTCAGCAAAAATGCAGCTAACACCAGAAAATAAGTAAAAGAGGGAATTATGAACAGAATCATTAATGAACCTGACCTAGTTGTTGAAGACGCAATCCAAGGCTATTTAAAAGCGCACCCAGAATATTTTGCGCAAACCGATAATGCCCGCGTTTTGAAATACCCAAAAGCGCCAATCCAAGGAAAAGTAGGGATTGTCACAGGGGGAGGGTCAGGTCATGAGCCCGCATTTTTAGGTTATGTGGGTGAAAACATGTTAGATGCGGTGGCGATTGGTGAAATTTTCTCTTCACCTACCGCAGGGGCTTTTTTAGATGCGTTCAAAGCCGCAGACAGCGGTGCAGGTGTTGCTTGTTTGTACGGCAACTATGCAGGCGATAACATGAACGTGAAAATGGCGATGAAAAAAGCCGAAAAAGCGGGCATGAAGATTAAAACTGTCGTGGCAACTGACGATGTCGCCTCTGCGCCAGCGAGCGAGAAAGAAAAACGCCGCGGTGTTGCGGGTGAAATTTTAATGTGGAAAGTTGGCTCGGCAGCCGCCAGTAAGGGCTACGACCTAGATGGTGTGATTAATGCGGCACAAAAAGCCATTAATAATTGCCACTCTATCGGTGTTGGTTTGACGTCTTGTACCATTCCTGCGGTGGGCCACCCAAATTTCCACATTGAAGATGGCATGATGGAACTTGGCATCGGTCACCATGGCGAGCCGGGCATTGAAATTATGCCAATCCAATCTGCGGCGCAAATGGCACAAACGATGTTAGCGCCAATTTTAACCGATATGCAGGCAAAACAAGGGGATGAAGTTGTCGTGCTGGTTTCTGGTTTGGGTGCGACCCCAGTGATGGAGCTGTATATCTATTATGCTGAAGTTGAAAAATTATTGAGCGAAAAAGGTGTTCGCATCGTGCGTAACTATGTGGGCAATTATTTTACCTCACTCGAAATGATGGGTGTCACGCTGACACTAATGAAAGTAGATGAAGAATTAAAGACATTGATGGATGTCCCTGCGTATTCATTAGGTTTAACACAGGTTAAGTAAAGGAGCCCATTATGCAAGTTATCTCAACGGAACGTGGCAATGACATGACACTCGATTTAGTCCATATCATTGTGTCTAACCGTGAATACCTCAGTGAAATCGACGGTGCAATTGGGGATGGTGACCACGGCATTAATATGGCGAAAGGTTTTAACCTATGCGCCAAAGCGATTGAAGGGCGCGAATTATCACTCAGTGAAGGCTTTGAAGAGATTTCCGATGCGCTAATGGAAGGCATTGGCGGTTCGATGGGGCCGCTGTACGGCAGCTTCTTTATGGGGATGTCTGACAGTATTTCAGGCAAAAACGAGCTTTCACAGCACGATTTTCTGGCGATGCTACAAAACGGTTTATCAGAGTTGCAAGACATTAGTAGCGCGACGGTCGGTGATAAATGCTTGATGGATACATTGATCCCTGCGATTAATGCTTTTGAATCTGCAACCAATGCAGGCAAGGATTTCAAGCAAGCATTAGATGCAATGCAAGCAGCTGCGATTGCGGGGCGCGATTCAACCTTAGATTTAGTGGCAAAAATAGGTCGTGCCAGTCGTTTGGGGGAACGCTCCCGCGGGGTACTGGATGCAGGAGCAACGTCTTGCTGCTTATTACTCTGCCAACTTGCACAAAGTGTTGAAAAACATGGCGCTGTAGCCAACGCATAGCTATTTATTTTAGTTTTTGAGTGGATATAGAGCCGAAAACATCGCTTTATATCCACTGTCTTTGACAACTCGCTTATTAATTGCCACTAGAAACGCTATACTAAAACCTTATTATCCTTGTCGCGATTAACACCAATTGAGAGGAAATCACTACCTTATGGATAGATCACAAACATCTTCCGACATTGAGCTACTGACTGAAATTGCGATTGCGTATTATCGCGATGAAATTACGCAGGAAGAGATCGCCAATAAGTTTGGGATATCGCGAATTAAGGTGGGGCGCCTATTGAAGCGCGCAAAAGAAGAAGGGATAGTTGAAATTAACGTTCGCTATCACCCGATTTTTAGTACCCAACTCGAACAGCAATTACTTTCTCGGTTTCCGATTTCTCGTGCATTAATTGCATTGGATCACCCAGATGAAGAATCCCAACGTAATCAAGTGGGGACGTTGGTTGCCAATTATTTATCAACCACATTGCGGGACAATATGATTGTCACCGTAGGGCAAGGGCGCAACGTGGCCGTTGTTGCCGATAGTGGCGGGGCGGTGCCTGAAAAAGATTGCCGGTTTATTTGTGGTATTGGCGGAACGCATCGTCCCGGTGATTCGATAAACGCTGACCATATCAGTCGCCGCCTTGCGAAAAAATTTGGTGGAACCAGTGAAACACTGTATGCCCCAGCTTACGTGGAAAATAACGAACTTAAACAATCGTTTATGAAGAACGGCACCATAAAAGAGACCCTTGACCGTGCTCGTAAAGCGGATATTGCCTTGATTGGTATTGGCGATATGAATGAAGACAGCTATATGGTCAAATTAGGCTGGTTTACACCCCGTGAAATCGTGGATGCCAGTTTAAACCAAGGTGTTATTGGCGATATCGCAGGGTATGACTTTTTCAATGCGCAAGGGCAGCATGTGGATACCGTTATGAATGACCGAGTGATCGGCTTGAGCATCGATGAGCTGAGAAAAATTCCCTGTGTGATTGCAATTGCTTCTGAATCCTCCAAGGCAATGGCGATTATGGGCGCATTACGCACCGGGGCGATTGATATTATTGCAACTAGTGCGAGTAATGTGCGGACTATTTTAAAAATGTCCCAATAGCTTGTCATCCCCGTCATATTTCAAACCGCAGCGTTGTTGGCTGCGGTCATTCGCATTAATCACAGATGAGGTGTGCGCCTAACGGCTTATTAATAGCATCTATTATAAAATAGGTTTACATCTCCTAATTAGTTGCCTTATTATTTTAAGGTGATTATTTAGGGAGATGGCATTCCTCCTGCTGTTAAGAAACCGCCCTGTTGGGCTAATGATGCCTACGTTAACCTGTTCATTCGACGGGGTACGTAGGTTTATGTGCCCTGAATTTAGGGCATAAATGACTGATACTCGCCATACTTTAAGTTACTTAGCTTGTTACCTGCATGTAACTCAAATTATTTAGAGTATAATTGGGAGACTTTCCTTTCATTTATCCCGCCTAACGTTTTATGGGAAGTTTCTATGTACGCCTCTTTATTTGCAATTGCGATTGGTTCTGTTCTCGGTGGTTGGCTAAGATGGTTTGTTAGCCTGAAAATGAACCACCTCTATCCGAATATTCCCCTTGGTACTGTTGCGGTTAACCTTATTGGTGGCTTTGTCATTGGCTTTGCCATTTCTTATTTTGCCAGCGCTAACATCAGCCCTGCGTATAAGTTATTTATTGTGACGGGTTTTTGCGGTGCTTTTACCACCTTTTCGACTTTTTCATTAGAAGTGTTAGTGCTCATCCAAGAAGGGAAATTGGGCTTTGCGATTAGCACTATTGCTATCCATGTGATTGGCGCATTGCTCTTTACCTTACTCGGTATGCTCTGCCATAACTGGCTGGCACAGGGGTAAATGGGTATTTGATTTTGTCTGAATTGATAACAGCGATGCTTGTTCAAGGTCGGGTTACTGCTTATACTGAAATCATTGCTTTTAGTGGAGAGAAACAGGATGTTAGACAAACATTTAGAGTTTGAAGGGCTAACTGGCGTTGGTAAAGTTCAATTGGATTTTGTCCCTAACCAACGGGTATATACTCTAATTGGTGTCAACGGGGTAGGGAAAACCAAAACGCTGGAAGCCTTGTTTCAGCTTATGTTTTTTAGCAATAAGGCAGTATCCTCCTTTTTAACTGGGATGGTCAAAGTTCATTACAGATTTCATAAAGCAAATATACAGGATTTATGTATTGATGCTTCTGTTGGTGAAAAAGGATCTTTTTATTGGGGCCCAAAGATATCAGAGAGTTTTTCAACATTACATCATCAAAGTCCTATCATTTACCTTGGGGCTCAATTTCGAGGAGCAATAAGTGAAAAAAATAATATCAGTATTGGTTCTTTGGGAGATCTAGATTCAAGGCGAAAAAATTATTTTAATAATCTAGCCAAAGATATGGAGTCCAATTTTGGCTCTATGAATATGGCAACCAATATTCAAGAGTGGTTTATCCAAATTGCGCGTTCATCAAATGCTTATCAAAGTGCAGAAGATAACCGTGAAATCGAGCTTAAAACTGTTTTACGTTTATTGCATGAAATAGACAATCGCATCGATGCAGACTATTTAGAAATTAGTGGTGATGATAAAGTTAGCCTCAAAATTGATGAGCAAAAAATTCAACTTAGCCAATTAAGCTCAGGGTTTTCATCCATCCTAAAACTAATTCAATCAGTTGTGTCAGGCTATGGTTATTTCACCAATGAAACCAATTTGCAAAATGTTAAAGGCATTGTTTTTATTGATGAAATCGAAAGTCACCTGCATTTATCATGGCAAGCCAATATTATTCCGTTATTAAAACGTTTATTTCCCAATACGACTTTTTATGTCACTACCCATTCATCGGTTGTTTTATCTCAGCTTCAAGAAGGAGAAGCCTATGAACTTCAACGGGATAAGCAAGATGGTATTGTGAAAAGCCGTTTGATTCCCTCTCCAAATAAAGCGGCATTTGCAGATATTTTACGGGATGTCTTCCATGTGGATGTGAATAAAATAAAATTAGAGAACAGTACAGTAGATGAACAACAAGAGGCTAAAAATAGCTTGCTCGATTTACTGAGAAATCAAGAGGGGCAGTAATGACAAGGAATGTGTTACTTGATACCAACTTATTGATATGTGCTTTTGATAATAGTGGTTCTGCATCGCAGGAAATAAAAAATCAGGCTATTACAAAACTTACTGCACTATTATCAGATTCAGAGACAAAATTATTTATTACCCCTTTGATCCGCTATGAAGTGCTACGGGGTATTAAATGGGAAAATGTAAATGCGTATGATTCAATGTGTAACGTATTAAATGGATTTCCTGAGTTAGATATAACGCGCAATGTTGCTGAGTTATCAGCTAACCTATTTCGTTTCGACACTCATCAATTAGCCCTTACAGGGCAGGGCATGAGGAATATAGAAAAACGTAAATTTGATGTATTTCATTATTGCTGTGCGTGTTGTAACGATCTTTGCTTGGAGTCTAATGATACGGATATCGCAAAAATTGAGCAATTACATAGTCATTATTTAAGTATGCAAGCCACAGGTTAAGTTATGTATGCGGCACTGTGACCGCATACATAAAGGACTAATTATTTGCTAATAATTGTTGAGCAGTTGCTTCATCAGTGACTAAACCCGTGACCCAACTACCGTTAAGTACGGCTTGAATCGCCTGAGTTTTATGCGCCCCCCCTGCAAATGCAATCACAGGGTGATTTGGTGGGGAAAATAGTGGCACGCTCGTGTGGGTGTCATCTAAGCTGGTGGCTAAGCGCTCACCGTTAGCTTTAATAAAGTGGCCTAGGAGCTCTCCTGCGACACCTTTATCCAGCAGCATTTCTAGTTGTTCATCGGTGACAAACCCTTCTGAATTTAATGGGCAATTTTTCCCCACTTCGCCAATCCCAATAAAGGTGATATCGGCATTTAAGCCTTTTTCAGTGACCTCTTTGTAGACGCGATGTTGGCACCACATAGCTTTATCTTCAGGGCTGTCTGCGTACAATGGTGCGGGGAGAATATAGTGGCGGCATTGCAGTTTTTCTGCAAAACGCAGGGGGATATCATAGCGTGTCGCAGAGCTATCACGGGCAATTGCACCAATTAATGAGACACATTGGTGCTGTGGCATCTCAAGGTAAGGCAGTGCATCAATAATACTGCGCAATGTTCTCCCTGAACCGATACCGATAACTTGGGGTTTATCCTGCTCAATCAGCTGTTCCATCAACTCAGCACCCGCAACGGCGATCATATCCAACGTGGCATCAGTATCAAGTTGCCCCGAAGGTACAACATAACAATGGGTTAGATGATATTTTTGTTGTATCTCATTAGCGAGTCGTAAACACTCAGTGACCGGGTGGGTGATTTGCACATGCACCATACCTTGCTCTTTGGCTAAAGAGATCAATCGCTGGGCGACTTGGCGCGATAGCCCTAATTCCTGCGCAATTTCTTGTTGCGTTTTACCTGCCACAAAATACAGCCATGCGGCTCTCGCGGCTTGTTCCATTTTTTTTAATTCTTTCTGCATGGACGGTCTCCTGCCTTTTTTCATTATTGTAATTCTGGGCAATTGCTTATTAAAAGGGCAAAAGTCATTACTGTGACCATTATCGCAGTAATTCTCGTGTGATTGAAACTAAAATATAACAAACGGGCATATGCCCATAAAAATGGCAAATATTTATTTTAAGTTAAGGAGTCACAATGCTAAAGCAGAAATCCGTATGGATGCACATTGGTGCAGGGTCGTTCCATCGTGCTCATCAAGCTTGGTATTTACACCGTTTAATGGCGCAGGGGGATGACAGTTGGTCTATTGCGCTCGGTAATATTCGCAATGACGCGAATGCATTGCTTGATAACTTAGCGAAGCAACATGGCGAATATACCCTTGAAACCGTTTCGCCAGAAGGTGAGCGGCACTACGAAAAAATTACCTCTGTGCGCAAAATCCTGCACTGGGATGAAAATTTAAGCCAACTCGTTGAACAAGGCCGTGATAAAGCCACTCGCGTAATTGCTTTTACCGTCACTGAGGCAGGCTATTATTTAACCCCTCAGCATGAGTTAGATGGCCAGCAACCCGACATCAAAGCAGATTTATCAGGGAAAATGACCACAATCTACGGGGCATTGACTGAGATCCTGCGTGCACGACTTGCCGCTCATGGTGAGCCAGTCACCTTATTAAACTGTGATAACTTGCGCCATAACGGCGAACGTTTTCGCCATGGTTTCTTATCGTTTTTACAATTAAAAGGCGAAGATGAGCTATACCAATGGGTGAAAGACCATACCCGTTCACCAAATACTATGGTGGATAGAATAACGCCTCGCCCAACCCCTGATGTGGCAGAGCGCGTGAAACAGCACACGGGATGGGACGATAAAGCACCAGTAATGGGCGAAGCTTTCATTCAGTGGGTGATTGAAGATGATTTCATTAATGGACGCCCTGCATTGGAAAATGTGGATGTTGAAATGGTGGAGTCGGTACTGCCGTGGGAAGAAGCCAAAATTCGTATCCTGAATGCAAGCCACAGTTGCATTGCTTGGGCGGGGACATTAATCGGCTTGAATTTTATCGACGACAGCACGCGTGAATTACCCATCAAGCAAATGGCGTGGAATTACGTGACACAAGATGTGATCCCATCGTTATCACCGAGCCCGCTGGATTTGGAACAGTATCGTGATGTGGTACTCGATCGTTTTAGCAATCCTTACATTAAAGATACCAATCAACGTGTTGCGGCTGATGGTTTATCAAAAATCCCTGGGTTCATTACACCAACACTGCAAGAATGTTACCAACGTAACCAAGTGCCAGCAGCAACGGCGGTATTGCCCGCGCTCTTTTTTGTTTATTTGCAGCGCTGGGCGAAAGGCGAGTTACCTTATGAATACCAAGATGGCGTGTTAGATGTGGAGTATTATCAAAAAATGATGAATTCCGCGGATGCATTAACACAATTTGTCTCGAGCGAGATGTTATTTGGCTCCCTTGCGCATTCACCTGAATTCCATGAACTTATGAACAAGACGGTTGCCAGTATCGAAACTTGGCTTAAATCACCGCAGCAATCGCTGTAAGGAGAAAGGCAATGTACCTTGGAATTGACCTTGGCACTTCTGAGCTTAAGGCTGTTTTGATTAATAGCCAAGGGGAAATTGTTGCGTCCAGCCATATGGCACTCACGGTGCAACGGCCACATCCTCAGTGGGCGGAGCAATCCCCAGATAGCTGGTGGGAAGCCACAAATGCCGTAGTAGCAACCTTAAAACAAAAAGCGCCAGAAGCGTGGGCGGCAGTCAAAGGGATTGGTCTATCAGGGCAAATGCACGGCGCCGTTTTACTGGATAAACAAAACAAGGTGTTGCGTGATTGCATTCTGTGGAATGACACGCGCAGCGCCAGTGAATGCGAATGGCTGATGGAGCAGCATCCTGAATTCCTGACCGTTGGTGCGAACTTGGTGATGCCCGGTTTCACTGCACCGAAACTCTTGTGGGTTGCGCGACATGAGCCACAGATTTTCAGCGAAATTGGCAAAGTGTTGTTACCAAAAGACTACTTGCGTTGGAAGATGACAGGGCAGTTTGTCAGTGAAATGTCTGATGCGTCAGGCACGTTGTGGCTTGATGTCGCTAAACGTGATTGGTCTGACGAATTATTGGCCGCTACAAATTTGACTCGTGAACAAATGCCATCCTTGGTGGAAGGGGCTGAAAAAAGCGGCGTGTTGTGTGCTGACTTAGCCTCACATTGGGGACTGAGTGCAGACGTGATTATTGCAGGTGGCGGTGGTGATAACGCGGCTTCTGCCGTAGGCGTCGGGGCCGTTAATGAAGGAGATGCCTTGATTTCCCTTGGCACTTCAGGGGTCATTTTTGTGGTGAATAACCAACTACAAGCTGACCCTCAACATGGTGTTCACGCCTTTGCCCATGCCTTACCAAACCGTTGGCACCAAATGAGCGTGATGTTAAGTGCGGCAAACTGTTTGCGTTGGGTCTGCCAGTTATTGTCAACGACAGAAAACCAACTGATGGACGAGGTAGGTCAATTAAGAGATGAGCAGAAAAAACGCGCGCCGATATTTTTACCTTATCTTTCAGGGGAAAGAACACCACACAATGACCCTTACGCCACAGGTTCCTTTTTTGCACTGCGCAATGAAACAACCCGAGCGGAGCTGGGTTACGCAGTGATTGAAGGTGTTACTTTTGCCTTAGCAGATGGTATGGATGTGCTACAGCAAACGGGCACAAAAATGCCACGCTGTAGCCTCACGGGGGGTGGGGCTCGCAGCCCAATTTGGGCGCAATTAATTGCCGATGTGATTAATGTGCCTATCGTGACACATCCAGCAAGTTCTTCAGGGGCATTAGGTGCGGCACGCCTTGCATGGCTTGCCGATGGAGGCGAAGTGGATAAGGTATGTCAAAAACCAGACATTCTTAACACCTATTTGCCGCAAGCGATTAATCAACAAGTTCTCAATCAACGGCTTGATGTATTCCGTTTATTGTACCAGCAACAAAAACAAGCAAGAGAGCTGATGCCGTAATCGGTCGAAAAGGAGGTATTCCCTACCTACCTCCTTTATCGTTCTTTCTTCGCAACTGATTAAAATAACAATATAAAATGAGGAAACTGCAATGGAACAACAGCAGTATTGGCTTGGTTTACCTAAGCATTTGTTCTGGGGTTTTATCGCTATCGCTATTTTTATGAGCGGTGATGGCTTTGAAATGGCTTTTTTATCGAAACATATTACTGACTTAGGTTTTACACCAACACAATCCGCGATGGTATTCACCGTTTATGGCTTGATGGCTGCGGTGGCAGCTTGGGCGTCGGGTGTGGTTGCTGAAATTATCACACCATTAAAAGCCATGATGATTGGTTTTGTTTTATGGATTGTCATGCACGCATTATTTATGGCTTTCGGATTAGGCATGAAAAGCTACAGTATGATGTTGCTGTTTTATGGTATTCGTGGGCTGGCTTATCCGCTGTTTATTTATTCCTTTATGATGATGTTGGTGCAGGTGATCCCTCGTGCTCACCTTGCGGCAGCAACAGGTTGGTTTTGGGCGATGTATTCAGTGGGAATTGGTGTCATCGGCAGCTATTTACCCAGTTTCTCAATCCCGATGATGGGGGAAACAGGTACACTTTGGATGGCAATCGGCTGGGTCGCAATTGGCGGTATGATTGCTTACTTTAGCTTGCGTAACATTCCTGTTGATCGCTCAAAAGTTGATTTGCCAATGAAAGATAAAATGGCGGAGTTATCCCGTGCGGCGACAATTCTGTTTACCAATAAAGATATTTTTATGGCGAGTCTGATCCGCATTATCAATACCATTTCGTTATTTGGTTTTGCGATAATTATGCCATTACTATTTGTTGATCGCTTAGGTTTTACTATTTCTGAGTGGTTGCAAATCTGGGCCGTATTCTTCTTTGTGACGATTTTTACCAATATTTTTTGGGGAATTGTTGGGGAACATATTGGCTGGATCCGCCAAGTTAGGTGGTTTGGTTGTTTAGGAATGGCCGTGTCTAGCTTGCTGTTTTACTACTTACCCGTTTATTTTGGCCACAATTTTGCGATTGCCCTGATCCCTGCCATTTTACTGGGTATTTTTGTCGCAGCCTTTGTGCCTATGACTGCGGTGTTCCCAAGTATTGAACCACACCATAAAGGTGCTGCCGTTTCGATTTACAACTTATCTGCGGGCTTAAGTAACTTTGCTGCCCCAGCGATTGCCAGCTTGGTATTGCCTTTCTTCGATATTGTCGGGGTTGTTTGGGCATACACAGGGTTGTATATCTTTGCAGGAATTCTGACGTTCTTTATAAAAGTCCCTCAGCCAGGGTTTGAAAATAACCGTAAAATTAAACCGACTAAGGTGATTTCTCAGCAGCAAACCAATAACTAAATCTATTTTTGTATCAGGCCCATAAATAAATCGTAATTTATGGGCTTTTTATTTTTCACTGTCAATAATTCTATACATTGATAAAGAGGTATCTGCCTTTATTCACCCTAGTTGTAGCTAAATTAGTCGATAGTAAAATTAAGTAGAATATTTCATTTAAATATAAATATTAGCCATATTTATCATGTGTTTTTGCACTCACTCGTCTGAATTAGTGAAATTAGTTTCCTTGGCAATAGAATATAAATTTAAAGATTAAAAATTAATCTAAAGTGAATTTGATTGTCAATTAAACTTATTTAGGTTTTATATGTTGTTTTTGGCGTTTTTTAATAAACGAATACTGATGCCTAAGTGCTTTCCGGTGTAATAATCCACTACTCAATAATTTTACTGCCTGTATTCCTGCCTGATTTAAACCTGTTCAGTTATCTATACATCTATATTATCAATGTTATGATGAATTTTGTTGCAATTTTGTATGTTTGCAGCGAAATGCTCTTTATATTGATGTGTTATCATTCATAAACAAGCTGTAAATTAGTGATTAACTAATATTAATGGCTTCTAATACTAATAAAATAAACAAACAAAAAAATATACACGGGGGAAAAGTTATGTCGCAGATGTTAGCTCTGTTTTTGATAGTCGGAATATTATATATCGGGGATGCGATAGCGGTACGAACTAAGGCATGGATCCCATCCGTTTTTGTATGTGCGGTATTATTTCTGCTAGGGTATTGGACAATCTTCCCGAAAGATATCGTCAGTATTGCCGGTATTCCACAGGTTGTTGCTATTTCCTTAATGTATTTATTAATTACCAATATGGGCACCTTGTTGTCCTTAAAGGAATTATTACGTCAATGGAAAACCATTCTTATTTCATTGGCGGGTATTTTAGGCATTATTCTGCTGACCTTTATTGTAGGTATTACATTGTTTGATATGAATACGGTATTAGTTGCTGTTCCTCCATTAGTGGGCGGAATCGTGTCTTCCTTAATTATGTCAAAGGGTGCGGCGGAAGCGGGACTGGTAGATCTCTCTGTTTTTGCGATTTTAATCTATGTTATGCAAGGGTTTGCGGGTTATCCATTAACGGCAGTCATGCTGAAAAAAGAAGGACGTCGCGTACTGGAAAAATACCGTAGTGGGCAGTGGCAAGAAACGCTTTCAGTTGAGGGTGCCAAAGAAGTAGAAGTAAAAACTGTGGTATCGGAAGACGAAATGCCACGTATGTTTAAAAAAATTCCGAATCATTATAATACGAGCTACTTCAAGTTTTTACGCTTAGCAGCAGTAGGGTATTTGGCCTACTTAGCCTCATCATATGCTGCACCTTATGTGAATATCAGCCCATTCGTTCTGTGTTTATTATTTGGGGTTATTGCATCTTCATTAGGTTTCTTAGAAAGGCAACCGCTGCAAAAAGCTAATGGGTTTGGTTTTGCTATCATGGCATTGATGTTATTTATCTTTGATACCTTAAATCATGCAACGCCAGATATGTTATTGCGCCTTGTCTACCCAATGGTCGTGTTAATTAGTGCTGCCGTTATTGGGATGTACATTGCATCATGGGTTGTTGGCAAAATGTTGGGTGTTACTAAAGAGATGGCTTTTGCAGTAGCATTAACCGCGCTGTATGGCTTCCCAGCTGATTACATCATTACTAACGAAGCGATTAACGCACTAACAAAAGACGAAAAAGAGCGTCAAATTTTAACTAGCCATATGTTAGGGCCAATGTTAGTCGGTGGCTTTATTTCCGTCACCATGGTGTCCGTTGTTTTAGCGGGTATTATGGTCGCTTACATTGTTCCAGTTGCAGGGTAAATAATTATGGAAACAAGTACATCTCGAATTCAACGTCATTTAGAACAATTGGCAGAATACACTGCGACACCAGGCCAAGGTACAACGCGTATGAGCTATAGCGAGCAAGATAAACAGGCTCGTCAATATTTAAAACAGCAAATGGTGGAGCTTGGCTTACAGGTTCGTGAAGATGCGATTGGTAATATTTATGGTCGCCTAGAAGGGCAACAAGCGAATTTACCTGCTGTGATAATCGGTTCGCATTTTGACTCAGTGCCCCATGGCGGGGCTTTTGATGGTCCTGCGGGGATAGTGACAGGGCTTGATGTGGTCGCGCGTATTCGTGAACAAAACTTAACGCCTAAATACCCACTTGAAGTGATTGCATTAGTCGAAGAAGAAGGCACCAGCTTTGGTCGAGGTTTGATGGCATCCAGTGTGATCACGGGTTTAATCGGCACAAAAGAGCTCTATCAACTGAAAGATAGGCAAGGTGTTAGCGCTGCAGAACGTATGGCAGCGGCAGGTTTTAATGCAGATAAGGCAGCTGATGCGGTATTAGACCCGAAAAATGTTAAAGCATTCCTTGAGCTACATATCGAACAAGGGCCTGTGTTGGAGCAGGCTGGCGAAGATGTGGGCATTGTTGAAACCATCGTGGGTATTAGCCAGTTAGAGGTTAAATTGACAGGCAAAGCGGGCCATGCAGGTACAACTCCGATGGATATGCGTGCAGATGCATTAGTGTGTGCTAGCCTGATTATCAGCCAAATTCCCGCGCTGGCAAAAGCCGCGGGGGACAATACGGTTGCAACGGTTGGGCGGCTTAATGTTCTGCCAAATGGCGCGAATGTTATCCCAAACGAAGTCATATTTAGCATTGATATTCGTTCAAAAAATGATGTTGCTTTGCGCAAAGTGATTGAGCAAATCATCGAACTGGTAGAAAAAACCAGTGAGTCAGCAGGCATTGGTAGCGATATTATTCAGCCACTTTATGTGCAGCCCACAGAATTGAATAATGAAATTATTAGAACAATGCAACAGCAGGCAAGTGAGCAAAATTTAAAATATAGAACCATGGTTAGCGGTGCGGGGCACGACACGATGATTTTTGCGGGGATCACCCAGACTGGATTGATTTTTGTACCTAGTCGCAATGGGCTAAGCCATCACCCAGATGAATGGACAGATTACGCACAAATTGCGCGTGGCGTTGATGTGATGTTTGCCACCGTGAAGTCACTCATTGAATGTTAATACTCAAGAAAAACACCAAAGTATCGTATTGAAAAGGGGAAAGTAGAAAAATGATCAGTTCAATTATTACAGCTGCAATCAAAAAACACACACCAGAGATGATTGCTTTTCGTCGTGATCTACACGCTCACCCTGAATTGCCATTTGAAGAAGTGCGCACAACACAGCGTATTGCTGAAGAACTAGACAAAATCGGTATTGAATATCGCCTGACTGAACCAACAGGGCTAATTGCTGAAATTAAAGGTGGGAAACCGGGCAGAACAGTCGCATTACGTGCAGATATTGATGCGTTACCGGTGCTTGAACTCAATGATTCACTTGAATATAAGTCAACTATCGAAGGTAAAATGCATGCCTGCGGCCATGATGCCCATACGGCGATGTTATTAACTGCGGCGAAAGCACTGCTTGAGGTCAAAGACCAACTTACGGGTAATGTCCGTTTGATTTTCCAACCTGCAGAAGAGATTGCACAGGGCGCGTTGGCGATGATCAAGCAAGGTGCCATTGAAAACGTCGATAACGTATTTGGTATGCACATCTGGACAACGACACCGTCAGGTAAAGTGTCTTGCAATGTAGGTGGCAGTTTTGCCTCGGCGGATCTATTAAAAGTCACGTTCAAAGGCCGCGGTGGTCATGGTTCAATGCCAGAAGCAACTATCGATGCGGCAGTTGTTGCATCTGCATTTGTGATGAATTTACAAGCGATTGTTTCCCGGGAAACCTCTTCATTAGATTCAGCGGTTGTGACCATTGGCAAAATGGATGTCGGTACGCGTTTTAATGTGATTGCGGAAAATGCGGTATTGGACGGTACGGTACGTTGTTTTGATATTGCGACTCGTGACCGTATTGAGGCCGCTATTCGTCGCTATGCAGAACATACTGCTGCAATTTATGGTGCTACCGCACAGGTCGACTATACCTATGGGACATTGCCAGTAATTAATGAAGAGCGCAGTGCCTTACTAGCGCAATCCATTATTTCTGAAGCCTTTGGTGAGCAATCATTGATCACCGAAAGGCCAACACCGGGTGGGGAAGATTTCAGTTTTTATATTGAAAATATTCCGGGGTGTTTCGCGTTGTTAGGCACTGGAAACGCAGAAAAAGACACCCAATGGGCACATCATCACGGCTGTTTTAATATCGATGAAGACACGATGGTCACAGGGGCTGAGTTACACGCACAATATGCATGGGCGTATTTGCAACAAGAGAATTTCTAAAGGCTAAGTATTTAGGACAATCTTCAGTCCAAAATACTTCTCATTTTAATTATTCTATTGTAGTTTCAATAGGCATTAATAATTCTAGCGTTAATAAAAGAAGGTAAGAAAATGGAAAAACCATATTCTTACTTTCAATTTTTATGTTCGTTATTAATGTTTTTTATTATCGATGTGAATGGTTTATTACTTGATAATAGCATTGAAATATATATAAAGGAATCGATTAAAATGGAAACAAAAACAGATACCTTATCAGATAAAGATATAGAGAATGTTAAAGTAAGTATAGAATCCATTGTTTTTCAGTATGTAGGGTCTCTGCCTGATAGTGTTATAATTCAAATTATTGATGATTCATTGATTGGTTATTCAATAGAAAATAAAGTGGCGATATTAAAAGATAATTTATTTTATCAATGTAAAATAAAAGAAATAGATATTTTAGAATACATGTCTGATGGGTTTTATAAAAAACATGTTGATGAAATTGAAAGCCAAGCTCAACAATTTGATTATGATAATATCGATTCATATTATGATGCGACATCTAAAAGTATGTTACCACTTTACAAATTGTTAGACGAGCAACAATTCCATCAAACATTAAAAATAAGGCTAAAAACTGCTCAGGCTGAATATCATAAGCAATTAAATTTTATTTTAAATGAGCACGAATCAACGATGGATACTATTTCTTTACAGCGTGATAAAGAAATTAATTCTGTTATTGAAAAATATATAAGAGACCGTGATTCTATTTATAAAAGATATGAAAATGAATTAAATCCAATTTATGAGAAGTATGGAAAAGAGTATGGGTCAATTTCAGAATAGGGCGATGAAATTTTAAATTCTTATTTTGAACGACGTGAAAATGAGTTGAAACCTATTTATAGTCGACGTGAAAATGAGCTAAGCTCTGTTTCAGGGCAATATGGAGAAAAAGAATTTGCGCTTAATTTGCAGTATGACGAAAAGTGTAATATTGCTGTTGAAAAAAAGGAAAAAGCGTTAAATTCTCTTTTTAAACAGTATGAATTGGCATTAAAACCGGTTTTAGAACAGCGTGAAAAAGGATGTGACTCGTTCGTTAAGCCAAGTAAAGAAGCGCTTGATTCCGTCACCATGCTTGAAGAAAATCGAACAGAGCTAGAGTTAGATTCTCAGCCAGAAAATAAAGTACAATCTGAAGAGAATGACCCATTTTTTGACTCTATACTTGAAAATATTAATGGATTCATACAAAAAGAAGCTACGTCGAGTATGACATACAGTGGAACTTGGACGAGTGAGACTTGCGTGTTTAAAGGTGGCGTAAAAACATGTACGGAAAAATCAGGCCAATTTTAGCCGTGGCTACGTAGGTATTTTATAATTTGTTCACATCCTATAATGCATAGGATGTGATTTTTTATGAGTTATGATGCTCAAAAATAGCGTCTCTTAAGCGCTGTTGTTGCTCAAAGCGTTGTTCTTGATTGAGTTCTGTATCATGGGAAAGCTGCATAAGCATTTCATTCATATTGTGAATGGAATTTTCATCAAGCAGTAAATCCACTTTGTTAACGATTTCATCATAGTGGGACATAGTCACAACTCCAATGTATTTGTATTGGCGTAATCATAACGCAAAACATCATTAAGTGGTTATACCATTAGTTCTGTTTATCGATGATCATCACAGCCATGGTGTCGGGCTCTAATGCGCGCATAATATGCGGTTCATCACCGGGGTAGTGAATATAATCCCCAACTGTTAACTCAACAGGGTTATCTAATGGGCCCACTAAGGCTCTACCCGCAGTGATAATGATGTGCTCACTAACACCGTGCATATGTGGCTCTGAAATGCGGTCACGCCCCGGTTGTGCAATGACAGTGTAGATATCCCGGCGCGAATTGTCAGGGGCAGATGACAATAAAAACGCCATATAATTGGCGTATTCAGCGCTGACTGGAACGGCTTCACCGTGTCGGATCACGGTTACAGTCTCTTGTTTTTCTTCAATTAAGCGCGCAAAAGGGATGTCTAACGCAACACAAAGCGCCCACAGTGTTTCAATACTCGGGTTTCCGCTGCCCGACTCCAGTTGGGAGAGGGTGGACTTAGCAATGCCAGCTTTGCGTGATAATTCAGAGAGTGATAACCCACTTTTTTGCCGTTCGCGAGCAAGTGCTTTTGAGATAAGGTCAATCGGGGGAGCGGGTAAATTCAATTTTCATATCCTATATAGGTTGCACTTCACGGTGATGATCACCATAATGAACAAACGTATTATATATCGAACGGTTTGGGAATGCTAACGTCTACATTAAATTCCACGCTTAATAATAGCACAGTGAAAAATATTGCTCTGGTGTGCCTTGCTGACTTAATTGTGGGGATTTCATACGGTGCGCTCGCTCATTCTCAGGGCTTTGATTTCTGGGTGCCTTTAACGCTGTCAATACTCGTGCTTGCAGGAGCATCAGAGTTTCTCTTTATCGGTGTGATCTTTACAGGGGGAAGCCCAATTTCTGCTGCACTAGCAGGCTTGCTGGTTAATTCACGCCATATTCCTTTTAGTTTTGCTGTGGGTGATTTAACCGGCAAAGGGGCAAAAGCGCTTTTGGGATACCACATCATGAATGATGAAAGTGTGGTTTTTGGCCTTGCACAAGAAACGGAAAAAGAGAAACGGGCGGCTTTTTGGCTGTGTGGTATTGGTATTTTATTGTGTTGGCCACTTGGTGTGATTATCGGTGAAGTCTTGGGCAGTTTTGTGAATGATACCCACGTATTTGGTATGGATGCCATGTTCCCTGCGATTATTTTGGCACTTTCATTACCTGCTTTAAAAGATAAGCGTTTGAGAATAACCGCTATTATTGGCGCTGTAATCGCGGTTGCAACAACGCCTTATTTACCTGCGGGGATCCCCGTTTTATTGGCACTATTAAGCTTAGTTATTTATATAAGGAAATAATCATGATGGAGAACCCGTGGTTAATCTTCAGCGGCATCATGATATTAGCCGTTGGCACATACCTTATGCGAGCATCAGGGGCTTTGTTGAAAGGGCGCGTGGTGCTTTCAGAAAATAGCAAAACCTTGTTTTCCGCTGCTGCGATTGTGATTTTATTTTCAGTTGCAGTGACCTCTACGTTGTTTTCTGGGGAGTCATTTTCAGATTGGCCAAAGGTCATTGGGGTCTTGGTGGCAGGAATACTGACATGGTATAAAAAACCGTTTATTTTAATTGTGTTATCTGCAGCTATCGTTACTGCACTATTACGGTTAATTTAATAAAGCATGGGTAATCTAATAAAAATTGCCCCTATTGGTTGATAGGGGCAAACGAGTTACACGGTGAGGTCTTTAATGGTTTCTGAAGGGCCATTTTTTTGCACTGAGGCGATACCTTTTAGTGCGGATTGTTTAGAAGCATACATCTCACTGGTGGCAATAATTTCATGATTAGCCGCTTTTAATACAAAGTAATAAGGCTGAGCCACATCTTTCGTGGATTTTTTCAATTCATAATAGCCCATGATAAGCTCCTGCGTTTAAATGGAAAGCTAAATATCTAAATAAGGAAATAAGCAGAAAAAACGTTCTACTTAAAATAAGATTAGCTGCTGTTAGGTATTATTACTAGTGAGGGATGGGCATTTAGGAGAAACTACAAAAAAAGCCCCTGATAAACAGAGGCAATCGTAGGATATATAGAACTCTTTATTGTCCTTTAATGATATCGGTATCTTATTGGTTAAGATATTTGGTTTTGCTTATCAATAAAAAAGGTTTTACCGATACCATCAACAAGGCTAATCAATATGGCTCTCTATTGCGCTGCGGGTGCGTTAATAGGTTTTGGCATCGGCATGTTATTCATATTAGGAAATTCAGGGACTTCCATCACAGTGACTTTGACAACATAGCGTTTGCCATCTTCAATTTTAGGTGCATTGTTCGCCAGTTTTTTCACTGTTTCATTTGGTGTTGTCGTCTGTTCAGCTACGCTATACACCATATTATGATGATTACCCATATGTTGGCGCTGCATGTGATTATTTCCACCATTGCCAATATTGGCTGCGGTTGCTGCAAAGCCGACAGTCATTAATGCTAAAGCCAATAAACCCGCATTTAATTTTTTCATTTCGATTTCCTCTGTATGGTTAATGAAACCATCATTCACGAAAAATTTTTACGGCTCAATCGCTTTTACCTCCCTTGACTGAAGCTTCATAATTACTGCACTTTTTGTCCATGCTTAATCCATAATCTAGGGAAAACAGTGAGTTAGTAGACTGAAATTTACATTTTTATCCCAGTTGTGCTAATGAGGCTTTCAAATGTGGAGACCAAGAGCGCAATAGATTAGGATGGTAAGTTAGGTTCAATATCACCATAATCCTAACAAAGTGAGCGTGTATGTCTGATAAAAAAATTCCTCTTTCTTTGCTCGATCTCGCGCCGATCACTCAAGGGTCAACAGCAAAAGAGGCTTTTTCCCATTCTCTTGACCTTGCTAAATTAGCTGAAAAGCTCGGCTATCACCGTTATTGGCTTGCTGAGCATCATAATATGACTGGGATCGCTAGCGCAGCGACATCGGTACTTATTGGGTATTTGGCGGCAAATACAGAGTCACTGCGTTTAGGCTCTGGTGGCGTGATGTTACCGAACCATTCCCCTTTAGTGATTGCAGAGCAGTTTGGTACGCTCAATACACTTTATCCTGAGCGCATTGACTTAGGGATAGGGCGAGCACCAGGAAGTAACCAGCAAACCATGCAGGCACTACGCCGCCACATGAATACCGATATCGACAATTTCCCGCAAGATATCGCCCAGATAGTCAATTGGTTTGATGCGACTAATCCAGAGCCCGCCGTACGTCCCGTTCCTGGGTTTGGTGAAAAAATCCCTGTATGGCTATTGGGTTCAAGTCTTTATAGTGCGACTCTTGCCGCAAAATTAGGCTTACCTTTCGCGTTTGCCTCCCATTTCGCCCCTGATTTGTTATTGCAAGCGCTAGAGGTTTATCGCAGCAACTTCCAGCCATCAGAAAGACTCGCTAAACCTTATGCGATGGTGTGTATTAATATCATTGCGGCAGATACGCAGCGTGAAGCTGAGTTTTTGTTTACTTCGATGCAACAAGCCTTTGTGATGTTGCGCCGTGGGCAGACCTCCCAATTACCACCGCCAGTTGAAAGCATGGCCAATGTTTGGTCTCCCGCTGAGGAATACGGCGTCCAACAAGCACTTGGTATGTCATTAGTGGGGGATAAATCGAAAATCCGTCATGGGTTAGAAACCATTTTACGTCAAATACAAGCCGATGAAATTATGGTGAATGGGCAAATATTCGATCACCAATCGCGCTTATATTCATTTGAACTGGCGATGCAAGTTATGAATGAATTGAGCTAAGCCATTTGAAAGGGCGTTATTTTGCAGGGAAGCAAGCGTTTGATTTAATAAATAAGAAAAGAGATAACCCAGAAAAACTCTGGGTCATTGACGGGTTAACAAGCGATTTGTGGGTGATGTGGTTCTAGCGGTGGTAACCCATGAGCTGCACGTGCGCGGTCGCAAGCTTCATTATAGATACCATCTTGCCAAGATTGCTCAAACTCACGACAAGGCGTTGGTCTTTGTGCGTAAATGGAGCAAGACACACATTCCCCTATCGTGCCTTGTAGCGCACTACAGCGCGTATTTTGCTTTTGATTAGTGCCATGCATACAGCTCATAAAAGGGGTGATTTGCTCGGTTAAATGTTGTGGCACAACGCCACCGCCACTTTCTGCCTCAGCCCAATAAAAAGAAACACGAAAATAGGCGCAACAAGCACCGCAGCTTACACATGGGTTATCTGAAGGATCGGTTTTTAGAATATGAATATTTGACATAACAAAACCAGATATTGATGTTGATAATATCCCCGTAGAATACGGGTTGACGCAACACAAGCAGGAAGCTCAAGAAAACGTTGCTCAAATTTTATTATCTTATGTAAATCCAGTGAATTGCAATAGCCTGTAGCAGAAAAAACTGGTTATTATGTTTATTTTTGATTTAAATAAAATCAAACGGCAATTTTCAGTCATAAAAAAACCCGCCGTTTGGCAGGTTTTAAGTTTATAAAAGCTAAGTGATTAAACGTGTTTTAACTCAGTATCATCATCTTGATTAAACACAGCTTTATCTGTTTCACCCATCAGTTGGCTCGTCACTGTACCTGCTGTCATTGAACCGCTAACGTTCAAGGCAGTACGACCCATATCAATTAATGGCTCAACTGAAATCAACAGAGCAACTAAGGTTACTGGTAAGCCCATCGCTGGCAGCACGATTAACGCCGCAAATGTTGCACCACCACCGACGCCAGCGACACCCGCAGAACTGACAGTGACAATACCGACTAACGTTGCAATCCACAGTGGGTCAAACGGGTTAATTTCCATCGTTGGTGCGACCATTACCGCTAACATCGCTGGGTAAATACCTGCACAACCATTCTGACCGATTGTCGCGCCAAATGAGGCAGAGAAGCTGGCAATAGATTCAGGAACACCAAAACGACGAGTTTGCGTTTCAATATTCAGCGGAATACTTGCTGCACTCGAACGGCTAGTAAAGGCGAATGTCAGTACTGGTCCCGCTTTCTTAAAGAATTTAATTGGGTTTAAGCCTGTTGTTGCAATAAAAATACCGTGGACAACAAACATGATACCCAGTGCCACGTAAGAGGCAATAACGAATGTACCTAAGTTAATGATATCGTGAAGATTCGAGCTTGCGACCACTTTGATCATCAGCGCCATTACACCATAAGGGGTTAAACGCATGACTAAGCGAACTAATTTCATCGCCCAAGCTTGCATAACATCAATCGCAGCTAAGGCTTTTTCACCACGTTCTTTATCATCTTTAAACAACTGTAATGCAGCTACTCCTAAGAAAGCCGCAAAGATAACCACACTAATAATTGATGTTGGGTTAGCTCCGGTTAAATCCGCAAACGGATTTTTAGGAATAAACGATAGGATTAATTGTGGTACGGTCAAGTCAGAAACTTTACCAATATAATTAGTTTCAATAGCACTTAGGCGAGCGGTTTCTGATTGCCCTTGTACTAATCCTTCAGCCGTTAAACCAAACAGGTTAGCAATTAAAATACCGACTAAGGCTGCAATTGCTGTTGTTAACAGTAGAGTTCCAATCGTTAAGAAACTGATTTTTCCCAGCGAAGACGCTTTATGCAATCTTGCAACCGCACTCAAAATAGACGCGAACACTAATGGCATAATGACCATTTGTAATAGCTGCACATAACCATTACCAACAATATTAAACCAAAGAATGGAGTCTTTTACCGTTTGGTGACCGCTACCGTAAACGAGGTGTAACACAACACCATAAGCAACACCAAAGACTAGACCGACTAACACTTTTTTAGACAGACTCCAGCCTTTCGCTCCCAGTTTTGCTAACAGTATCAGCAGTGCTACAAAACCGAGCACATTAATAATTAGAGGAATATTCATTCCGAACTCCAAATCGTTTTTTTATAAGGTATGTGACTAGCCCTTTAATCCTTAATGGTTATAAGGATTTCGTTGCTTCTAACAACTGGTTATATGTTATCAATAGAGAAAATACATTTCTTATACTAAATAGTAATAAGATAGTATTAATCATGCTTACATTATATTACAAAACTGAGAATTATGTAGGAAAGTGTATATCTAGCTGATTTTTAATATATTCTATTACACTTGTAACTTGATGATAAAAGTCAAATTGATACCCTGCTGGTAAAAAACAGGCACAAACTGTCAAAACAACTGCAATAAAACGTTCGCCCCGTTTACTGTTTTTCCCCCGAATAATGGGAAAACAGAAACGTTGAGGCAATGGCCATAAAAAAGGCACGCCTGAAGGCGTTAGCATATCCGCGACTAAATGGCTCAAATAGCCCAATAAGAAAGCTTGAATAAGGTCATTGGGAATTGGCCATTGTGCTGGGATCCATTGATAACATGACAGCATGAGTAGCAACCATGCCAGTAAACTGTGGGTAAAACCGCGGTGACCGCAGAGTTTAGAGATAGGTAGCGAAAAAATACGCAGTAGTCGACCTGGTAGGGAAGAAGGGTGGTCAATATCGGGTAATAATGCACCTAATAACGCGCCGGGAACCAAGTGTAACCAATCACCTTGAGCTAGCTCAGGGGTGACTTGGAGTTTATGAGCCATTATCAAAGAGGCGACGGAAAAAAGCAGATGCCCTTCAGCGGTCATGGTGGATAAAATACCATCTGTTTATCTATACAGTTGATTGGCAGTATAAAGTGTTTAAAAAGAATATGATAGAGGGGTAAAGGTAAAAAAACTCTTATTTATTAGCAAATAAGGAAAGGATTTTATATTTTTTAAGCAATTCCCCTACCTAAGTCAGATAGGGGTGAATACAGATTACACAATTCACTATAACTAGCGTAAATGTTTAGCTTCTAATTCATTTAAAGAATTTAATTTAATATCCGCTAAACCAAAGCGTGGGTCATTAAAATGCTTACTATCTGGCACGACAATGGATCGCATTCTCGCAGCTTTTGCTGAAATCATGCCATTAAACGAATCTTCTAAAGATGCGCAGTGGATAGGTTTGGTGGATAGTGCAGAAGCAGCTTTAAGATAAACTTCAGGGTGTGGCTTACTCAATGGTAAATCAGCGGCTGAAATGACAGCAGAGAAATAATCGCGAATATCCAGTAAATTTAATACTTTTTCAAGCATATACAGTGGTGATGCAGACGCTAACGCGATTTTTAAATCCATCGAACGGCAAAGTTCCATCGCATGTTGAACACCTGGCAAAATAGGACGCGTTTCTTCAACTAAGCCAACAACACGGTCAATGATCCGCTGTTTGGCTTCTTGTTGACTGCATCCATGCCAAGGTGAAGCTTGGTACCAAAGCTCAACAACATGGTCAATACGTAAACCCAATGTATCAGGTAGAGTGTTGGCAATCGCAAGGTCAACGCCTAACTGTGAAAAAACTTCAAGCTCAGCTTGCTCCCAAAAAGGTTCCGAGTCGATCAATAAACCATCCATATCAAAAATAACGGATTGGATGGGAAGATTATGGTACATGTCAAAACTCCATTCATGTAAACCCTATTGCCAATGAGCTTTACCCTTGTGGCAGTAGGAATTAAGGGAACTTGCCCAGCGACGATAGTATTTATTTACTTACTGACTATGATATCAGCAAATGAATAAATATTCGTATTAATTGCACGGGTGATTGTAACAACTCAGCACTAAAGGGAATAGACACAGATGGAGAAGTTGTACACCCAATGTGTTTTTAAAAATGTTTAAAATTCTGAAAGTCGATAACCAATCATCATTTTACAAGGTAAATTTGGAGGCATTTAATAATATCGGCTATTATTATCCCTGAAAAGTCACCATGAAAATTTATCGAGAATAATAACTCTGAGGAAGAGCAGTAATGAATTACCACAATGCTAATTATGTCGCAATCGGCAAACGTATTCTGGGTTGGGTTGTTTTTCTGGTAGCATTAATTTCGACGTTGGCGTCTTTAATTAAACTTGCTGGGATGAAAGGGCTGGCAGGTGAAGGGATCAATGCAGTAGCCAATGATTTTATTAAACTGATGGCGGAAATGACTCGCCAAACGACACCGTTTTTAAATTTCTTCTGGAATAACTCACCTGTACCGCAAGTTGCTAATGGTTTTTCAGGTAGCAACCTAGGGTTTATTATCATCTTTATTTTTATTTTTGTTGGTTTAGCGCTCAGTGCTTCAGGTTTGAGAATGTACCGACAAATTAAATTTATTCGTGAAAGCCTTGAAGACCACGTGATTTTGGAAAAAGCCAAAGGAATCGAACTGTCCAAAGCAGAACTTGAGGCAAACGTCACCATTCCACGCCACACAATTTTTACCCAGTTTTTTATTCTCTATTTCTGGCCAATTGTGCTGTTGATAGGACTGTATTTTATCCTAAAATTCCTTAACTGGTAATTTTCGTCATATTTCACGCTGTAGCGTTGTTGGCTTCATTCGGCTACTCGGGTCACATACTTGTGTATGCTCCCCGAGTTATCCTCACTTGCCGC
>NZ_JBSICD010000028.1:0-60194 GCF_058246155.1 Providencia sp. UF-183
AATGCATTCACCAAACGGCCCTCAGTAATGAAATAGTTAATTTAGCATACCGGCTACTTAAACTTTGCAACAGTCCCATTTCGAGTGCAGGTTATGAATCGATTATTCAATGTAGAGACCGTTTTAGCTTGAAATACCCGATTAAAACCGAGCAAAAAAACGCACAAATTTATTATTTGCAACAGTCCCATATGGAAAAGCTCTCAGCAGAAGAAGCGATTGTGATCCGACAAAATAAATACCTCAATATCCTCATCGAGCAAGACCATCGCAATATCAAACGGCGAATACGCGGGCTTGTTGCAAATAATAAAGTAGTGCATTTTTTGCAACAAGCCCGTATTAATTAAGGGAGATTGTCAGTTTTTTAACATGTATTTTATTCATGCTATGACCTCATTGGTTCAATAGCCACCTCCTTATGGGGTGGCATAAGACTGATAACCAAATGTATTTTATTAAATCAAGGATGTAACTATAACTACCACACCAGTATACAATCCCCCTGTAACTTTCTGATTGGTTCCTGTTATTTCCGCTGAAAATTTAACATTAGTAGTTCCATTTGAATTTATAGGCAAGGATGGATTTATTTTATCATCAAATGTTGTTTGAACTTTAAATGGCCCAACGTTAACAATACCGTTATCGGCAACTTGAAATTGAATATTAGTAGTACTTGAACATGTCGCTGGAATATTTATTGATGCTACTTTATTTAAATAATCAGTCGCTGATACATTATCAATTGTAATTTCTGTCGGAAAATTAAATAGGCAAGTTACATTTGGTTTTGGTGGTGTAATTGCATTGCTACCAGTTGCAGATTTCGAAGTAGTGCAAGTCGAAGTACTAGTTGCCACTGTACCACACGCCAAAATCATAACTGAAGATATGATAGTAGCTTTGTTACTTCCAATATTCGCAGCATATGTATACGGTTGATATACAGTCAAGCCTCTCAACACTCTAAGCTCTGGAATATCACTAAAAGAAGATCCTTCTAACATATTCCCTGTAAATGGAGGAGCCGAAATTTGCAGCCCAGCTACTTCAGGTGACTTCGGTGTTAATAATGAGCAAGATTTATTAATTTTTATGTAACTATCGCTAATCTCCCCCCCAGTTCTCACCTCTGTTCCTTTAAATAATCCGTCCTCAGCTATAAAGCCCCCAGTTTTCGACGCTAGGTAAAAACTAGAATATCCTCTAATATAGCAAGAACCTGTATTACTTGTTCCAATCGGATTATCAGGTGAAGATTTAAATTTCATTACTGCTCCTGAAAAACTTACCGGCTGAAAAAATGCGGTCCCCTTAGTTTCTCCCCAAGTGGGGTCATGAAATATTACTTCACCAGGAAACCTACCTCCACTTCCACTTTTGTATAATGAGCCACTCACAAGAATTTCGATATTATTATTTGAGTGTGGAGCTCCCGTTTTAAAAGCACCAGCAACAAATTGAGCATAACTGCTAAAAGCTGGCAATAGTAAAACAGAAATTAAAAATAGTTTATGCATCATAAATTCACTCCATAGTTGAGTGTCCGTGCTTTATAGGTATTCCACTTTCAAAACACCGGTTGCTGTAAATAACCCCAATTCTATTTCTTCTTCCGTGTTCAACACAGGATAAACAGTGAGGGAAGGTTTATTAGAAAGTACAAAGTTTTCATATTGATTTGGAGGTAGTAAAGTGCCATTTGAAGTAATTTTTAATCCTACATTTGAATTAGTCGTTTTAATTAAATTACTATCAAAACCAGCGACAGTACTTTCAAATTTTAATTTTAAATTAGAATTAGCTGCACTGCCATCCCCACAGTCAATAGTATAGTTAATTTCACGAGCGTACCGTTCACTATCAAATTTATTCACGTTGATTTCATAAAAATTTATTTCTATCGGGCTATTTTTGCCGCCAGGCCCATAAACGTCGCACGCATTTTCAACTACTTCAATTTTAATAGACACCGAAAAAACTTCAGAAACACTCGCTTTACTATAACAAAAAAGCATTAACAGAATAAAATAATGCAATAAACACCTTTTCCGATTGTAAACATTCATAATATTTTACATTCCCAGTTAATCATAAAGCATTTCAAATGCTATCAATGCAGAAAAAGCCCCTGACGTCATAGGTCCACTGGTTCGTATTGGCATAATATTATATTTTAGTATATTTTGGCCTGGATTAATGAGTATAGGAGGAGAGTCATTTCCCATAGACACAACCAGTCCATCATCACTGATTAATTTTAAACCAATTCCTTCTACACCATTAACTTTGATTACATCAGTAAAAAAAGGCTCTGTCACAGCATAAAATCTTGCCTTAATAGCGGGTTGTGAGCTGCTCCATACCATATTCCCGGTTTGAAAGTTTTCCAATTCACTTTGTGTCTCAAGGCAGTCAAGTAATTCTATATTAAATGAAACATACTTAACGTCATTTTTATTATTAAAAAATGAAAACGGTATATTCCCAATTGATATGGATTGATTATTTGAATCCATTGACAATCGGCAAGGACTTTCAGTCAAACTACCAGAAACGTGAATAACGCCGTGCTGCCCATCAATATCGCTACCATCAACAAGACTCATTTGATTCAATAAATTTTGATTTGCTATACTTGCACCAGCAAAGCACAGCAAAAAACAACTAATCAAGTAGTTTTTTTTAAATGCCATTACAACCTCCAGTTTAATCAGCAAGATTATTTATTACTTTGTTGGTTTATCTACAGTATTGCATGTTGAATTTTGGCAATTAAAAAATAAGTTTGGTCGACCGCCGTAATCATTAACGTATGTAAGGATAGGCTTTGAACCCAGCTGCGCACTCGTTATACCTAAATCTTCTTGACTAAATGGAGCAACCATAATCGGCTTAAAACTTTGAATATTTGTCTTATCGTCAGAATTCACATTGGTGATAACGATAAAGTATGCGGTTGGATTTTTAGCAAAAACCTGCCCATTTCTCAGCTCTAATACCATTTTTTCTTGCCAAGGTTCGCTTTGACCCGATGGCGTAATAGATTCAGGCCTATAAAATAATTTTATTTTCGTTTGCAGCGCTATTTGTAGCGTATTAGGTTTGTCGCTTTTAGGCGGTATTTCACGCAAATTAAAATAGAATAGCGATTCTCTATCTTGAGGTAAATTTTTAATAGCAGGAAGTGCTTCCACTTTTATTTGGCTCGACTTACCAGGCTCCAATCTTTGTACTGGCGGTAAAACAATTAGTGGGGATGTGATTTTTTTACCGCTCGAATCTTCAATCCAGCCCTGAGCTAGATACGGTAAAGTATCGTTATTGTTTTTGACTGTCATTGATATGGACTTATTGGCTCCATCAAAAACAGCCCTTGTTCTGTCTAAAGCCACAGCTGCATTAGCAATAGAATATATGTTACTCAAAACCAAGCAGCAACTCAAAAGTGTCAATTTAATTTTCATTTTGACTTTACCTAAATATGTTATTTATCTAATTTTAAAGTGAAAAATTCGGTCATGTATTTAATACATACATTCCGGCGTAGACCCAAAACAATCCAAAACTAGTGCCCCATAAATGAAGTAAAAAATTAAGTTTTTATAACATTCAATATATTGTATACACGACCCGAAATTCTCATTAATTGATTTTTTTACATGGCAATAATAAAACACTCAGCTCCGCGTTACTTAAGTTTTCAGGGAAGAAAATTTGACATTCTTCATCTTTTCCCCAAGTTACTTTCATATTTACAGAGGGTGATATACCACTAATATAAGTGCTGCCAGACTCTCCAACAACACCAACATTTTGGTTTCTGTTGTTGGTTATTTGCGCGCCTAGCGGAGGGTGAGCACCATCTTGTAATTTTATCACAGTCATTAATTTCAAACCGGAAACAACAGAAAATTCACGGTAACCAACCGCACCTTCTGTTAACGTGGCTTGGATAACAGATTGTTGCACATCAACATTATCTGGCAATTTATTTAAATCAATACTCAACTGATTGCGATAATAGTTGCTTAAATCAGATTGAACAGCTTTACCAAATTTATTTGATTCAATGGGAAATCCAGCTCCTGAAATTGGAACATTAGGAACACCATCGGTGTCAATCAGCAGCCGAGATGCACCAGGCGTATCCGCTCTATGAAGTGCAGCCCCCTTCGAAGTAATAGTTAGGCCTCCGCTTGAAGATACCCCCAACCCACGGTATTTACTACCCACATAACTTGCATTAGCAGATACTCTTGATATATCACCGCTATAATCTATAAAACCGCTTACACCAGTACCATATCTTTCATGCATTCCACTTATTTGATAGTTTGTACGGTCATTTAACTTGTCATAATAAGACACTCGATTCGATATATTCTCACGGTCTACCGCTAGAGAATACCCAAAGCTCGCTCCGCTATTTAAAGGTATAGAAGCGGATAAAAATATAGAGTCATCTTTAATTTCATTATAAAAACTTCTATTTGCGCTCAAGTTCAAACTAATATTTTTTAGTGAACCTATATTAAAATATTTTGAAATCATCAAACTATATTGTTCGTTGGTTTCCTTACTCCAAAAGCTTTGGTGGCTATAATTTAAATATAGTGACATATCTAGATTACTAAAATTTTTATTTAATGATAAAGTGTAAAGCTCTTTGCTACCGCCGCGATACCCATTATTGTAATTTTTAGCATAAATAAAATCATTCATACTCATATAGTCACGCTCAGAAAAACGATAACCTGCAAACTGAATCTGGCTATCAATTTCTTCAAATCGTTTAGAGTAATTTATTCGGTACGAACCACCACGCAAAGTATCACTTCTACCTGGCACCTTCGCAATAGATTGTGTAACATCAAATGACAAAGCCCCAAACGCAAATAAATCTCGCCCAACACCAAATGTAAAAGCATTATAATTTTTACTATTTAATGTTCCTGCAATTAAAGACCAACCATTATTTATCCCCAAAGATAATTCACCACTTAAAAAGGTGCTTCCCTCGGTTTTATGAGACAAAGAGTTGGGTCTACCCAGTGATAATTTGTATTGAAGCTGACCAGGTCTCGTTAGATATGGTAAATTAGAAGTTTCAACATTAAATTCTTGTTGAGAACCATCTTGCTCTTTGACCACGACATTTAAAGTACCGCTCACTGAATCATTTAAATTTTGAATCCTAAAAGGCCCTGGCGCAACTAGTTCTTCATATAATATTCGCCCTTGCTGAGAAACCGTTACGGTGGCATTTGTACGAGCAACACCCGTTATTTCTGGGGCATAGCCTCTCAGATTTGGTGGAACCATGCTAAGATCAGACAACAAGCTAACCCCGATAAATCTGAAACTATCAAAAAGAGAAGACTGGAAATAGCTCTCCCCTAACACCAATTTAGATTTTAAGCTTGGGAGCGCCCGGTAAGCATATAAACGAGTCCATGAAAAATTCTTTTCGTTGGATTTGCTACTTATGTTTGATGATGTTTCTTGGTAATCACCTTGCCAGTCAGCTCTTAATCGCCATGGACCTAAGTTTGCGCCAGCAACACCAGTACCTGATAGCGTAGTAAAATCGTTATCTGAAGAACGAAAAGTATTTGCATTTAAATTATAATCAAACAGCAATGCAGGAATACCATCATCCCAACGCGAAGGAGGATCCCAGTTAGGTGAATTATATTCCATATATGCCTGAGGTATATTGACATATAGCGTTGACGTCGCTAAATCACCATTTATTGTTAATCCTGGCAGGCTATCGTTAATAAGACATTCGCCGTCTCGCCACCACTTTAATTTTTTAAATGAACTTTCTAGCAAGCCTAGCGACTTGACTATATCTGGAGAAAGACAGGCTTCCGTTTGATTTTTATCTTTTTCAGAGGAATAATACGGCACACTAATTTCAGATAATTGATCGTTATTTACTTTTAGCGTAAAATGGTATACTCCAGGCATAACATAATTTGAATTTGAAAAATAATTCAAATCAATATTGTCTTTATCATCCAAATCCAAAACTTGAGTATTAAACTCAATATTTTTCGCAGCATAGCTATTAGAGAACGCCCCTAACAAAAACAAACTACTAGTAATGCCAAATATTTTTATTCGTCTAGAGAAAAACACAGCAACCGACATAATATCATTCCTAATTAATCAAAGCATATTGGCAAATCAATTATTAATAGTAGTTAATTTGAAATTTAATTGATGATTGATATGTTCCTGCTCGTAAAGGCTTACCATCAGAAACTAAACGTAATTTATAATGAAGCGATTGATTTCCAGATAAAAATTTTTGGTTTATTAATTTTTCCCCAGGATAAATTAATAAACCATCAGAATCCAATAAGGAAATTGCAACTCCTTCAGCTGAACCAAAAACCGAGAACCAATTATTTTGCACTGCACCATCAAAAGATATTTCAAATGCTTTCCATGGTTTGCCATCAAAAGAAAGAAGCCTACATCCAATTAAATTGATATTAAAGGGTTTATCGTTTCCATACCCTTGATTTTTTAATGATGAAAGAGGTAGAACCCCCATGTCGATCGATTGCTCATAAGAGCCAACATCTATTGCACAAGCCGTATCAACTATACTGCCAAGCATAGATAGACGATAAACTTGCTGTGCTTGACTGCAAGAAGCACCTAAAAGCAGCATTGAAATAAAGATAACAGATAAGCCCATCCATCTTTTGGGATTTTTTTTCATACAATAGACCATGTAAAATTGTGCATGCAACCAACTTCCATTTGATAGCATGCACGGTAACTAATTAATTAATAGTATGCTAATGAGAAATTAGTCACTGCTTGGAATTGACCTGGAGTGACTGGGATGAGGTCACCACTAGTATCTTTTAATTGAAGACCAATTAGCGAAGCTTGGAATTTTAATGTATTATTCCCTTCAACGTAATTTTGTTTTACAGCCTCATTAATATTAACTTTAGTACCAGATGCGTTCATCAGCTTGATTGCCGCACCAGATGCAGTGCCGGTGATTTGCAGAAAACCTGTGTTAGCACCCGCTTCTGTACCTTTAAAGGTAATTTCAACTTCATTGTTATTTGCTAAATTACAGCCTTCTAATTTAATTAGAACTGGTTGAGCTGATGATTCATTTCCATTATCAAGAGTTACATTAGAAACTTGTCCCATAGGAATTTCACGATTTTCTTCACCCGGCGCTATTGAGCAAGGCGCATCAATGATAGAGCCAGTAAATGTTACTGTACCAGAACCGGAATTAGCCAATGCAGAAGCACTCATAACTCCAGAGATTAAAGTTGCTAAAATAATTTTTTTCATATTTTCCTCAAACGATTAATATAATTAAATATACAAAATTGCATATTTATAGTTAACAAAACATTAGTAATTTGGAACGAATTAATAAAAAAGCATAATATCAGAATTTGATCTCTCATTTTTAATAAAATTAAACTTATTAGGCCATGACTCTTTCGCTTCAGATATAATACTTTTAATTACATTTTCAAATGGAATATTTAAAATCATAGCTATTTTAAATAGCATATCAATACTAATTTTATTTATCCCACGCTCATAGCGTGACATTTGCTGCTGTGAAATATTCATTTTTCTTGCTAATTCAGAGCCAGTCATACCATTTTCTTTTCTTGTTTTCTTTATTACTTTCCCGCAAGAAATAGAAAGAAAATTATCTTGAATATCACAGTTATTAATTTTCTCTTTGCTTAATTTCATAATTATTTCCAATGATGGAATATTTAAATATATTTTTAACAGGCCTTATTTAAAAGTAAATATTGCACACGTTTAATGTGTACAAGTATATGGTGTATTTATTTAATATTACACCTCCTCAATTGTAACAATTAGTTAATAATTTCAAATTTACATTTTTTATCATTTTTGTATTTTTTTATTTGTCATATTAAACAATGAATTATAGTTTTTTAGTTGAAAATCTTTTAAGAAAATGAAATTGCAATGTAATTACGCAGTGATTTCAACCAAAAAAAACTGCATAAACGCATTTTAAATCCAAAAATAATTTATTTTAATATTTAGTCTTACTTCGTAACAAAAAAACAATTGATACCTGAAATGGTAAGCCAATCACCGTAAGTAATTAAATTAATTAATTAATTAATTAATTAAAATCAATTAAGTGAAGAACTCTAATTTTAAAACCAATATAAATGTTACAGAATGACTTTAAATTAATACATTTTGATACAATTAGATTCTGCCGCATTAAGCTATTAAGGCACTGTTGCAAATACAGTAGTAAGGTGTGCTTGTTGCAAATAATAAATTTGTGCGTTTTTTGCTCAATATTAATAGAGTATTTCAGGCTAAAACGGTCTCTACATTGAATAATCGATTCATAAAGGCAGATCGCTCCCGTATCCGAAATGAACATAAGCACGCCTGTGGCGTGAGCATCGCGGCAGTGCCGCTCTATTCCTAGGTAACTCCCTTCTCGTCTTTTATACTCTGCTCTATGTATATTCCCAGACCCGCTAAATTATTATTTCAATACGATGACGGATGGAACCGTTTCATTGATAATAACCCTGTCGATGAATGGCAGCTCCTCTGTGTTGAAAAGATGCTCGCCTGTAGCACTTGCGCGATGGGCGTTCGTCGTTATTGCTGTTCTTCTCCCGAATGCACGCATTCCCGTTTCTTTTGTCAAACCTGTAAATCCAAAGCCTGCAGTGCATGCGGCCTCAAAGGCACCGAGCAATGGATTGCCCAACAGCGTCATATTTTACCGGACTGCGAATGGCAACACATCACCCTCACTATGCCCCACCTCCTTTGGCCTTTCTTCAACAATAACTGGCACTTACTTAACCAACTCTTTCGCTGCGCCACCCGTGCCATGCTTAAACACGCCACGCGTCTTGGGCTAGAAATTGGCATTTTTTGTGCGCTACATACTTATGGCCGCCAACTCAATCAACATCCGCACATTCATTTATCGGTCACACGAGGCGGTCTCACCCAATATGACACCTGGAAACCGATTTTTTTCAAAAAGAAAGACGTCGAAAAGGTCTGGCGCAGTGCCGTTATTCGTCTCCTTCGAGACGGCTATTTTCAGTTACAACCGAATAAATTGCCTGGGTTCGGGCACATTCGCGATTACCCAACGTGGTGTCGTTATCTCAATGCCCAGTTTCAACGTTATTGGAAAGTGCATTTTGCCAAAAAGACCCGAGGCGCTTGGCACAACGTGAAATATCTAGGTCGATACCTTAAACGTCCCCCTATCTCGGCGTCTCAGTTGAAACACTACAGCGGAGGCACCGTGGTCCATCATTACTATGATCACCACAGCCAGCAATATCGGCGACAGACCTTATCCCAAGAAGAGATGATACGACGTTATGTCAGCCATATCCCAGCCCGGCATTTTAAAATGATCCGCTATTACGGTTTTTTAGCCAATCGCAAACGTGGGCGCTTATTACCTAAAGTCTATGACGCGTTAGATATGATACATCCTAACGTGCCTGAAAAACCGGGGTTTGCGGCATTGATTAAAGGATTTTTAAACACGGATCCGTACCAATGCATTTTATGTGGAAATCGACTGCGGTTTATGAGTGCGGAAAAAGGCATACATGCCGTCACTTTGCTGTCAGAAAGGCGAGATAAAATGGCTAAAAAACGATGGTTACAAACCGCGGACTAGGATCAGTGTGCCTATTATTTCAGTTTTTGGCTAAAAATAGTGCGATTACACGTTACCATACTTAGGTTTAAATGCGACATAGACCCTTTAGCAGACTCTGATACCGAAACATATCGTTATAGATCCGTTAAACCATTCATCCATTTTCCTAACCATGAACCATCCATATATGCACATATCGAGTTATTTAGATCTGAGATAAAAAAGATCGGAAAAAATATAGAAAGCAAAGATAACTTAACCTATGAAGCAACATGGTCTTACTATCAAATTTTAACTAAGTTTCATGAAGCTATAAAAAACGAACATGATATGAGCACGCGTAAGGTATAAAGGGGATAATAATGAATAATGATTTTGACGAAGTAACATTCATAAACCAGCTTTTCAGAGAGACTATAGAAAATAAAATAATCTGGTCCCTATCCTATGAGATACCAAGCATTCTTCACTCAAGAAGTGAATTTACTATTACCTCGTGCTATCAATCATCTACATTGCCAAATGGAGCTAATTTCTACTTATTCTCATATAGAGTTCCTCAATACTATGGAGATCACGATACATTTTATAATGTTGAGAGAATTAGATTGTCTCTACTTAGGTACAACCAAATTGCATGGCAAAGTCAAAGCGATTCATCTCCTATGAATAACTTATATGATTACGTCAGTACTCAATATTCAGGGATAAGCAATATTTTTGGTTGATTACTGTAATTAATCTAGGAGTTAGTTTGGATATCGGAACTTGTTGTACTATGAGAGATTCCCCAGTATGCCAACCCCCCGTCTTGTCTGCTCTTCAATAAAAATAAAGGGTGGGTGACTACGGTGCTATAAACTGCCATTAAGAATCGCCATCGATTAGGGCTCTCATAAAAGACGCGCGTGAGGTTCATGGTTAAGAAGCTGAATAAACTGGGCGTGAGTGCGCGAAGTTAAAAATGTTATGAAAAAGCGCTAAAATGACAAAAAAACAGGGGCGGGCTACTGTAGAGAAATGAGCGCTTCGCAACTTAAATTGGTACTCTCAACTATAAGGTCATAGCTAACTTTGGCTATTTAAAATGACCACCTAACGGCGTTTACTGTTCTATTACTCCCCAACCCCCCGAACTTCAATTAAACTTAAAAAACTTGATTTGTGGCCACGTTGGGTTCACAATAAAGGAAGATAACATATGAGGATAATAATATGATTTCTGATACGACTGTTAAAGCTAGAATTTCTCAAGATGTCAAAGAACGAGCTGTATCTGCACTTGCAAAGATGGGCTTAAATACATCTGATCTTATCCGTATGGTTATGATCCGTGTTGCCGATGAAGGAAAACTACCATTTGATGTTAAAACGCCAAATATTGTGACTAAAAAAGCAATTGAAGAATTAGAAAAAGGGAACGGAAAAACATTTTCTTCAACCAAGGCACTTTTCGATGATTTGGGGATCTGATGCTAACACCTATTCGTTCAAGTGCTTTTAAGTCTGATGTAAAGCGCCAAAAAAAAAGAGGGAAGGATTTAAACAAACTAAAAGTATTAATTGAGTTGCTAATAAAGGAAGAAAAGATCCCTGTGGACTATGTTGACCACCCTTTAACAGGTAACTGGCGGGGATATAGAGACGCTCATATTGAAGGCGATTGGCTACTAATTTATAAAATTACTGGTCAAGAATTAAAGTTAGCAAGAACGGGTTCTCACCAAGATATTTTCAGCCAATATTAATGTGTTTAACTAAAACTTATCTTTTAATATAATTAAGAGCTACTAAACATGAAGTTCACTCCATCTGATGTCAAATTATTCAATCTTGTTTTTGAGTCAAGTCCTGGTTACATCTTAGACTTTAGTGATAGAACTATGAGAGAATTTTTCGAAGATGAGTTAGCTATTGATATCGATGATGTTATTTATCAGGATGATGGGACATCAAAAGCAAAAAGATTACGTTGCTTTATTCGAAAGTCAGATAAACAATCAGTATTAAATGTCTTAGATAAATTATGGTTATATAAAAAGTCAATAAATCCTTTAGATATTTCCCCTGAAGTGGAATTATCCTATTTAACTTTAATAGAAAAATTGAGCAACACTGATCAAGTATCATCACTAGGAATAAAACCACAACAATTAGAGTTAATTAATTTTAATTATTCTTATTTTTTATCCGAGTTAACATCTATGCAAACACTATCACCTCAGCAAAGAGGCTACAGTTTTGAAAAGTGGTTAAATCAGTTATTCTTTGCATTTCATTTAGCCCCAAAAGAAGCTTTTAGTTTAAAAGGAGAACAGATCGATGGAAGTTTTCTACTCAATAATGACATATATTTAGTCGAAGCCAAATGGTATAATAAAAAAACAAGTAATGCTGACCTTCATGTTTTTCAGGGAAAGTTAGATCAAAAAGCAGCCTGGACAAGAGGTGTTTTTATTAGCTGGGCAGGTTTTACCAAAAATGGTTTAGAGGCATGGGGTAAAGGCAAGAGTTTGATTTGTGTCAGTGGTTATGACCTTTACTATATGCTAAAAAATAATATCAGTTTTAAAGTATTGATAGAAGAAAAAATACGAATAGCAGCAGAAACGGGGATTTTTTATGTAAAAATTGATGAAATATTTCCTTATATTCGAAAATAATAATCGGCTTTAAGTAGTTATTTTTTGTTTACGTTATTTCCTGCAATACATAAAATCACATTGTTTTCAATAGGTTGCTCTGTACTGTTTTTTTCATTAGATACTTTTTCTGTATATAAATCAATTTTTAATTTTGTACCATTAATTACTCCAACAACCATAGTAAGCCCAATTATTCCCATAAAAAAAATAAACGTTATGAAATAAAATAATTTCACTGTAAAAATTTTTGGTCTCGGTTTTGAATGAAATCCATCTCGGTATAAAATGTAAACTACAAAACAAAAAAATAAAGCCATTATAAATGAACTTATTCTTTTTATATCGATAAATGAGTTAATATTTTCATCATTTAATTGTCCAATGAACGTTATAATAAGAAAAATAACCATTGATGGAGATATTATAGATAGTGAGCGTCTAAAATAATCAATAAAAAATGAAAAATTTTTTTCATATCTAATAGCTGAAATTTTTTTAGCTCTATTTTTTATATTATTCATTCTATAGAAATTAACATGTGAGTCCATAAAAAAACAATTTGATTTAATTTTAGTGGCTTGCTTTCTCTTTCTTTTTAGAATTTTATTAAGGATAAATTTACATCTCATATCAATCTTTCTCCATTGATTCAGTTATTATTTCCCCCAATTGAATGAATAATTAAAATATATATTAATTAACCATTCCCCAATTTAAAAAGTTTAAGCATGAATTTAATAACTGTATTGTGTGTTTTTATTCTTGTTTCTCCATTAAATACCTGATCCCATTGCGTTATAAATGGTTCTTTAAGAAAAGCTCCCCAATGTTTTTTATAACCTAGTTCTTTTGATTTTTCTGCAAAGTCATCTATATCAATAAATGGTACTAAAGCAACATTGGAAATATCATCACTAATTTTAATACCGTGCGCCTTTAGCGAATATTGCTGATAATAAAATAAAAAATATTTGCTAATTTCATCCATCGCATAAATCAATAAAAATGCATACATAATACTTGGTGACAATTTAGTGTCATAACCTTTATCCCACATATTCAATACAATAAGAGAGGATATTTCTCTATAATCAGGAATATCTTCATGTAGCAATCCCAGTTTTATACCTTCATCTTTAGAGTCAACACATGCAGCTACACATTCAAAGAACAATTGGTAAGCTTGTGTTGCTGTTAATATATTATCTTCCATAGCTTTATTATCCCTTCTTAGATTGTTGTACTGCTAATCTTTGAATGCGTTTTAACGTATCAGCGACATCCGATTCTGTGACAGTCCCGTTAGGCTGGCCGTCTTTATCATAGCGCACCGCACCAGGCATAATCGTGGTGCGATATTTCACACTGTGGCTAATGGCCGCCAAACTGCGTTTCAATTTTTTATAAGAAATAGGCAATTCACGCACCTTTTTATCCGCCAATAAGGCTTCACGCGTGCCAACCGCCATCGGTCGAAGTTGTCCATTGGGAAAGAGTTGTGGCCAATATTCATAGATATTCGCGATAGCTTCCTCTAAGGGGAGATGTTTTTTGGGTGGCGTTGGCGGAATAACTTTTTTTTCTAACGGGATAACAACCGCTTTCTGTTTTTTCGCCGGCGGAGAAGTCACTTTTTTAGGCGGTTGGATTGGCGCTGTTTTGGCGGGTTTATGGGGTTTACGCGATGTATTGACCACCACCTGTTTACGGCGACGTTGAATAACCGGTTCGGTACTTTCCGACTCTTTTTCTATCACCGGACGTTTTAACGTCAGCGTTTTGCGTTCCATTCCAACCTCACACCAAAATCGTGTTTATCATCAATGCATTAATCGCAGATTATCATGAAATTTAACCGAAATCACCCGCCCGTAGGGCGGTAGACGGCAAAAATAGTCACAAAGAACGAATAGTGGTTAGGGCCGTCGAGACCCGCGTGAGCGGTTACGTGCGGTTTAATACCCCAATCTACCCCCTGTCCTGGTTGAGCCGATTGAATCTAACACCGTCATTTTGCTTATTTGACCCTTTGAAAAACGCAGTGAGACGGGCAAGAGGCGACGCCTCGATGAACGGCTGTAGCTGCGCGTTAAGGTGGCCAGAGGCCAGCTTTACGGGGGCAACGGCACGATATTGACACCGTAATCTGAGCGACAGCCATTTATGGCTTGTAAGCGAAGGCTTTATTGGGTTTATCTCTTTAGAGTGTGCGGCTTGAAAAAGAAGAGCCGCAACTCCTTTTATTAAAAAGGACGTTTAGTTCAGAACCTAAAAACGAATTTAATCATAAAACACGAATATTATTCGAAGTTAATTGCAGAGAATAAAGCCATTCGAAGTTAATGGGGTAAATATTCAGCTAAAATGTTTCCACAATCATCATCGAGATGAATGGAGAGATTGAGATAACGATTTTACTGTTCAAAAAACACGCTATACAGATTTAGGGCGAACGAAACCACCGCCAGTCAAGGCGGTAAATTTAGGGTGGATGAATCAGGAGTCGGGTAAGTGTTCCAGGTAATGCAGGTAAATAGCCTGCCCTTGAACACTCGGATACAAGGCTTTCATTTTGCGCTCAAAAGCCATGACCGCCGCAATGGGCTGTGTCACCTTCCACGATTCAAAACGACGCCAGGCGGCATGTTCTGCGCTTTCTGGTGATTCCAAACTTTTGGCTAACGCTTTCTTTTCCTTCAAGGCCTTCGCTAAATGTTTCTTCTCTTGTTTGAGCGCTTCATCTTTCCCAACCACGAGGGTTTTGAGCTTGTTGAGCAGGTTGCGAAGTTTGTGCTTAGTATCCAGTGACGCCACATTCGCGCGCGCAAGTCGCAAGACATGTTGGGCGTAGCGTTTTTGGTAGCTCTCTTTTAATCCTTGTTTTTCCATCCAACGGCTAAAGCTGGACACCACCTCCCGCAGCTCTAACGCGGAAAACCCGAGTCCATGGAAAAATTCAGGCCGTATCCAAATCCGCATGGCTTTGTATTGTTTGGCCTCGATGTCAAAATCGCGATCAATGATAATCAGGTTGGCTTGTTCCCAATCGCGCAAGGCATGCAGTATCGGGTCGTAACTTTTACGACCACTGTCATAGCGATACAGCTGACCACACAACTCCGCCAACTTCTCCACGGAGCACATTACTTCGAACAACGCATCACTTTCGGGGTTGTAATCCGCATAGGCGATCATGGCCATCGCTAACGCATCAAACGTTTCTCGACGCTCTGAACGCACGGATATCCGCTGCTTTCGGCTGTAGCGCAGTTGATATATATGGGGGTTTCGGTTCCAATCATGACGCTTTAACGCGGCCGCAAAGCGACGCACTGGCACTAATTTCGGTAATTGCCCTAAAAATTTTGGCGCATAATGCCGATGAATTTTGCCGACGGAACAAGGGATTGCAGGATTTGATATCGCATTATTCATGCTTCTCCGCACTTATGTTGTACGGAAGGAGTTGAATTTTTTTGCGCATAATTCTATACTCCCCGCTAGGAAGTCAACAATGTCCTAACGGATTTGCTGGTTGAGCCCCCGATAATCTTTCCAAGCCGCCAAGTTTGAAGAAGATTTCGGGGGTTTTCCATTTCTGGGTTCGAGTGAAAAGCCTCTACTCCCAGTTCTTTTACCACCTTTCGGCGTGGCGACCACAAAATTCACATCAATTGTCGGCTAATTTAGCACTCTATGCGCATTCAAGCAACGTCTTCACGATAAAGACGCGATTTATTCACAAAATTTGTGATAAAACTTGAGGTTCGACGCGAGAGAAAACTAAATAGAACTGGCGGAAATCGCCAACAATCAATGCGGCTAAGCGCGGTTATTTACGGTGTTTAGCAAGCCCAGCAAGATACCAAGCCAGTGCTTCACCATTATAAGAAATCACCTTCAGTGTCACCAAGTTAGCAATATGCGCCTCGACAGAGTGAGCTCGGGCAGCGCCTACGATATTGATTAAACAACGACGCAACCCAGTAAGTTGCTTCGGAAAACCGTTATTACGTTGAAAAAAAGGTGTTTTGAGTACTTTTTTAGTCTCATCAAGCGAAAGTGTGCGTTTTTGCTTGGTTTGGATGACCCCTTGCAGCGTACAAGATCGCCCGCGTTGTTTTATCGTATTCATTAAGGGCATCAGCCCTTTATCGTTGGTAAATACAGTAAATTGACACGTTTTATCCGCTTGCTCATGTGCCTGCCCTAAGTACCAGGCAAGGTGAAAGTCCACATTATTCTGACTGACTTGACTCACCTTAATGATGTTGAGGATATAGCGCGTGGATGTTTGTACGGGTAATTTGAGGCTAACTTGCTTGGGTCCGACAAAAACAAAAACCTGTTGGTACTGCTCAAACGCTATCGGATCTAAATGCGGGACATTTTCTAAATCAACAAACGCCCATTGGGTTTTGGCTGATGTAACTGGCTTTTCCATCGATAATTCACATCCTTAATCACCAAATTCACGGTCACGGGATTTTTCCATCACCATTTCACGCTCTTGTTGACGCAAAACGTCTCGTTGTTGTTGCTGATGTTCACGCTCAAGCTGAACGGCCTTTTCAATGACTCGCTCTTTCGCCTCCAATAAGTCATGTTCCCCTTTCAGCAAGCTATCACGCTCTTGCGCCATCACCTGCCGCAGTTCGTCCTCGCTCAGTTCAGGCACTTTAGGCTCGCTGTTCGCTTGCTGACGTAGAGCAGCTTCAGCCTCTTTTAAGGCTTTATCAATCGCCTGCTCCTCGGGGGTTTGCAGCGATTTCGGGTCACTGTCTGCTTTATCGGTTTGCGCGGTATTTGGGTTCGCATAGGCGTTATCCACTTCCCCTTGCGTGATTTTCTCAATCATGGCCGTATGTAAACGTTCATCAGGATTGAGTTGCACCACCACACCCTGTTCGGGTTGCTGTGCCATTACCTCAAAGGCTGACTCTAGAGTGTTCACAATCACGGTTTGCCCGTTTTGACTGGGTTTGACGACAATAAATTGCGCCTGCTCGCTCCCCAGTAAACGCCCTTCAGCACGAAGCCCCTGCAATTTATCCCCGTCGAGTTCAATGGCTTGTAATACCGTACCTTGGGCTTTGCCGTGTTCATTAAAAGCAGGCCACGCGACATGCGGTTCGGGGTGCTTGGTGGACGGGTAAACAAATTTTCCTTCGTGTGACTCGCCCAACCCCATTTGGCGGCTTAATGCGCGACCAATCGCCGTATCATTAAGGGGTTTCGCATGGTCAAACAGTTGATTACCCACTTTAGCGGCGCGGTCTTGTTCAGCCAACAACACATCGTGCGCCGTCTGCCTGTTCCCTGGGTTCTCAATGGCTTTTGTCCATTTATCCAAGTCATCACTGTAGGTTTGCACATGCGCCTTAGTACGCGAAAGACTGACATACGCATCACGCAAGGTGGCGAGCATACGCCGCCCTGATTCGACACCGCCGAGGACAATCACATACAAACTACTTGCCCCTTGAGCTTTGTATGCCGTGCCTGCATAGCCGTAATCCAGATGTTGGTCAGTCAATGCCCCTTTCGGGTCAAGCACACGAGATTCGTCGCCCTTAGTAAGGGTGATTTGCCCGTTGCCACTGACCTCACTGACCGTCCAATCGCTGTTCATCACGCGCCCCCGCTCTTTGTCTGTTCGGGTAAAGTTAATTTTTTCCCCTGCGGCGATATGACGGGTTTCTTGGCGGTAAATACCAATATCCAGCAAGCTACTTTCAAAGGCCGAGAGTAAATGCCCTTTGCCTTGTTCATCAACCAGAGTCACAATCCCGTCACTGACGCCCTCTTGAGTCACCTCAATCCGATAGTACTGCTCTTGGATGAGGGCAATTTTACCGGCATGTTTTGCCAGTCCTGCTGTTGATAACAAGGCCTCAGTGCGCGTACTCTCACGCACCAATATCGGGACGTCTTTTCCCCCTTGTAATTGCCCTTGCTCGACTAAGATTTGATGAATACCGCGATTAAGTTCATCTTTATCGCGGTTGGTTTGTGCCACAATCAGCGTCTCTTTTTGGGCTTCAGGTGTTCGCCCACGATAATCATCGAGAATATGCGTGATAACCTTATCGCCCGCGTCGACCACCGACTGTTCTGGGAGTTCCGCCCCCGCTCGACGGGGAACCACATTAGGTGTCACACGATTCATCGTATCCATCGCAGTTTGAATATTGCCGGCTATGATGGCTTCAATGGCAGGACGAAGCTCGGGTCTTTGCCGTACAATTTCGTTCACAACCGCAGTCGTCAGTGTTGAACGGTCTTGCGCGAGGGAAAATGGGTCACCACTGTCCACCGACAATAACTGCGCCCTATCCCCTGAAATGGGCGCTCGCCCGCCACCGCGCTCAATCACGTCTAACACCTCAGTCATAATTTTGTTACCGACCATCGACCCTTCATCCACTAAAAAAAGGGTATTTTTAAAATCCAGCACTTCCCCTTGCTGTTGGCGTTGGTTGGCATCCATCAAGAAAGCATGCAAGGTTTGTGATTTCACCCCCACTGCCGCCATTTCCCCGACGGCTCGGTGCGTGGGGGCAAGACCAATCACTTCCGGTCGCTGCGCAGCAGGGAGTGCATCCAGTGCCTTGATAACGGCCTTCAGCTGGGTCGTTTTCCCCACTCCTGCATAGCCTTGTATGCCGACAAACTGGTCGCGAGTGGTTAAAATCAATGTGGTGGCGGCCTTTTGCCCCTCCGTTAACCCTTCCAGTACGGCATCAGGGACAGACTCCATCAGCGGGGTTTGTGTTCCTTTGCCGGCTAAAATGGTGGTCAAAATTTGTTTTTCCATCTCCCACGTACTGGCTGTCACGTAGTGTTGCTGGGCGGCACTTTTACCACTGGTTACAGGGATAATGGCTTTTTGGGCGACTAAGCGGTCAAACGCTTTACCCAGCGATTGACTATCCAGCGCGGTGTGTAACGGCAACGCTTTGGCAATCGCATCGATACGCGAGAAAAAAACCTGACTCTCTTGCGCTAATTCCATGCCTTGTTGCAGGGCTTTTTCGGGCTTAGACAATAACGCTTCCGTGGCTTTATCGGCCGCTTGTTCAATGGCTTTGCTGTCTACCCCTTCAACCCCCGCTAACTGCCGCGCTTGCTGATAGACTGGCGAACGCGATAAGCGACGCTCGGTTTCCATCTTATCCAGTGGCGTATACACCGTAATATGTTCACCACTGCGTGCCGCCGTATTGAGTAAGGTGGGCTGTGTATCACGCGCAGACGCGGCCAATAACACTGTGCCTGTATCGTTAGCCTGTTGCCCTGGCGCGGTAACATAACCATAATCGGCTTTGACGCCGTCCCGTACATCAATGCGATGCGTTTTCCCGTTAAAGTTAACCATTATCGCATTAGACATAAAGCCCGATACCGTGACCCTGTCACGTGCAGAGAGCTTATTTTGCTTCGCCAATATCGTTAACTGCTCGCCTTGCTTGATGTCCATCGTTTGGCGCTGATACGCACTCCACTGGCCATCAAATTGATGCGGTTTCATCACCTGCTTTTGCCCTTGACTGTCAAGCAACGTGACCGAACGGGTTTCAGGGGTGACGCGGTCAATAGTAAAACGCTCAACCTCCTTTTTATCTGCATTCCAGCGCTCCATCACCATGCCTTCACGGTAGCTGTCGATTTGCTTGCGCGAATGGCTGTCGAGCCACACGGGTTTGAGCTGTGTCACCGTCACCGTTTTTTCACTGAGCATGCCCCGCTCAGTGAGCGTTTGGCGAATGGTGTCAGTGACAATTTTTTGTTCCCGAACGCCACTGACCTGCGCAACCACGGGTTTCATGTCACTGTGCAGCTGTGCATAATCCGCCGCCAATGCCGCATAACGATGATTTTTATCGGGAATGTGTGCCGTTTTCACCGTCAAGACAGCGGAAGACTCACCTTTAAAACGTGGCACCCCCGCATCTTGCAGCGTCGCCAACACGTTTCCCGTACCTTTACGGCCGCCACTGTCCATCATGAGCACCTGCACATTGGCAGATTGAGCATTTTCCAGTAGAGATAAGGCCGATTTCAATGACAGTTTTTCCGCATTAGCCACCACTAAGGTACTGTTGGGCTTGAGTGGTTGACCATCACCCAGCGTCATTTTTGGCACAGTGGCAAAGCGATTATCATTGGCAAACGCTTTACCGCTGGTCGCATCAAGGGTCATTACCGCCACGTCACGCCCTTGTGATTGGGCCATCGTGACACCGTCTAATACCCCGTCTCGCTGCGCTTTACCAAGCCCTTGACTGGCCACAATCGCAATATTGGGTAAGGTGTCCGCCACTTTTTCCATCACGGGGCTGAGGGTTTCTGTCCGCGCCTGAAAACTGACGGTACGGTTATGTTGCTTCATATCGGTGGCGATTTGCTGTAGCTTCAGCTCGTCCATCAAATGAATGGACGAGGTAAACAACCCTTTTTTCTCATCCAGTGGAATAAGTTGACGCTGTTCAATCGCCACATCGATGGCTTCACGCACCTGCGCTATCATGCCCGCACGGGCTTCCAATCCCCCAAGCGTTTTAGCCAACACTTGGCTGTAAGTCATGCTGAGTTGCTTGTCGCTGAGTAACGCAATCGCATCAGTGACAGCGCGGGTAATATCGGGCTGTATATCCCGAGAGGTATCACCCATCTGGCCTTTGGCAAGACGCTGCTCGGCTTCAGCGTAAAACGCTTTGCGTTCTTCAGGGCCAAAGCCATTTTTATCCAAGCGGTCAAACCAGTCAGTTAGCAATTCACTTTTTTCAGGGGTTGTTTTCGCCTGACGGGTATCGAGGGCGGCCACATCACGAGATTTGAGTGAGGCTTCATGCCCCACCGCATCCATGATTTGGTAATGCCGCTGAGAAAACGGCACAACGGGCACGCCCACAATTTCCCATAATCCATTCTTGCCTGTTTCATGGGTTTGCATGCCAAAGCTTTCCACACGCTCACGTAAAGCATGGCGGTAGATTTGCCCTAATGACACTTGTAAGGCATAAACCGCCTCACTAAAGCCGCTTTTTTGCTGTGTATCACTGGATAACGTGCGCCACTCGCCATTGTGTTCGGTCATGTTCATCACAAGAGCATGCGTATGGACTAAAGGGTCGTGCTCGCGGGACGTATCATGGTTAAATGCCGCGATAACTAAGTTTTTGGTCATTTCCAGCAAGGTTTTGCCTTCAACCATCACCCGCGTTGACGCGAGACTCTCCACCTCTTTCAGGGCAACCTCGACCGCATGATTATGTGCGTCAATCATGCGTTTATCGCCCAGAACAAGCCCTAATACAGAGACACTTTTAGGTGCCGAAAAGGTTAAATCTTGCCCTTCGCGGTGGACGTTTTTACCATTTTCCATGCGCTCAAGACTTTGGGCATTGGGTAAACGCCCCTCCAGGATTTCACCCAGTTGGTCTTTCGTGACTTCGCCTTCCAACCCAAGTGATTTAGCGCCTTCACCCATCCAACGGGCTTCTAGGTTGCCGAGAAAATAATAATTATCTTCATGGGTATAATAATTTGCCGCATTATTGGCAATCGGTGCAACAGTCAGCATTACCATTTCCCCCAACCATTATCATGTTCGCGGTCTAATTCTGGTGTAGAATTGGAATGATTTGCATGGGGATCGCCCAAAATTTCCTTTTCTTCCTGCCGCATGCGCGTATAGCTGTCATACAAGTCTTGGGGGTTTTCTTCGTGCTCCGTGGTTGCCCCCAACACTTCCCCCGTATCGGTGTTGACGCGCAAATTATCAACAACCACTTCTCGCCCCCCTTGGCTTTCCGTTAGGTTTTCGGATGATGCGCTTCCCGTTGCTATCTGACTGTTTTTGGGCGTCGTTGAATTCGGTGTTGGTTGAACGATAGGTTGAGGTTGAGCAACGTCTGTAACGGTATTATTAGGTGTGGTCTCAACAGGCAATTCAATCGGCTGACCGCTTATCAAGCTATCAATGACCTGGTTGACACCGTCAGGGATAGCGCCCATTTTTAATCGCTCGTTAATTTCAGCTTCAATCTCTTGGTCTAAGCTGTCATTAATCGCACGAGCCGTGAATTCGGCCGCAACGGGTTTGATTTTTTCATAGCGCATTGCATGTTTAACAACAGGATATTGGCCGGGTAATGTGATATAACACGTCAAATCCGGTAACGATTGCACATCGGAGTAGTTAACTAAGTCACTGTCTTCTTGCTGCTTATTAAACGAAACCCCATCGCGTACCGTCTCTTTACCGTAACTGTATTGCTCACTGAAGCGTTTGATCCGTTCTTGCCCGAGCTGGTCACGTACCCACTTAGCGACACTTTCATCGGGTGACCGAAAGAATAAGCGCGTATTAAGCAAATCCATCAAGCCGTCAGCTTTATCACGACCATAAATGACATCTAATTGAGGTTTATTTTGAAAACCAAGCGCAAAGCAACCACCAAATTTTCGGCCTTCTGATACCACTAACGGTAACTCGGGCAGTTGATGTAACTGAGCCATTTCATCGTAAACAAACCAAATACGCCGCTCAGGATTTTCCCCCATCTCTAATAAACAGTTAGCGGCTTGGGCTAACCACATGGAAATTAACGGTTTTAAGGATTCATGCTGGCGAGCATTACTTGTTACCCAGAGCCAACCATGTCGCTGTTTAGGCTCATTAACGGTTTTCATCCACTCACGTATGGAAAAAGGTTCCTTACCATTACGTTCTATACCTTGAAGATATCGCAAAGATTTAACATAGTTAGTCAGAACCCCTCGGATTGAAATGGCCGTTTTTTCCACTTTCTCTTCCATCAAGTTACTGGCTTCAGTACCTGCGACATAAGTTCGCAATGTTTTTAAATCAATCGCTAAAAGCGTCCGCAACAACTTGTTATAACTGCGTTTCGGGTCAGAACTGAGTTTATTGGCTACAGCCGTAAAGATGGTGCGCGCCGATCCTGTCCAAAAGGGATCTTCCGACGTACTTTGTGGAATAAGCGTATTCGCCATGCTGTCAAAATCGGGTGTCGTGAGACATTCCCGCCACAAATCCCAATTTTCACAACGTTCGTCTAATGGATTGAGCAATTTATCGATGTTTTCGTTGTAGTGCTTTTTGACCAGAGAACACCCCTTATCGAACACAATCACCATATCGCCCCGCTGACGTAATTGAATAAGCAGCTTATTGATTGCATTCGATTTCCCTGACCCTGGCGTACCATGAAACAACATATTTTGAACTTCACTGTTGAGTTTCAACGGAAGTCCATCAAAGGTAATCGGAGAGGCCTCACGGCGAGCATGGAGCATATTACGGACGAGCTTAATATCTTCAGTTAACGTCCGCCCTCCAATCACATCGTCTTTGGCTTGACGTTGACCTAAACGGTGCAAAAAACGGTAAATAGCAAAGGCGAGAATGCCGACAAACACGGAGGCCCACACAAAAGAGAGCCAGAGTTCTTGTAGAAAGATGTCGCCTGCATACATCATGTAGGGATCTTTTAAAATATTGGCCGACGTAAATCGAAAGAGTTGTCCATCAAAATGCACATCATAAAGCGGCGGAACTCGATATAAGGCTTTCTCGCCCGCAGACGTGAAATAAAGCCACCAATACAGACCGCCATTTTTAATTTCTTGTAGAGGGACTTTTAAATAAAAAATTAAGGGTAAAAGAATTAAATAAAAATTAACGAGCCAAAATGAAATCCGCTTATTTACCTGCATGAACATGCCGAGCATATAGCTAAAGACTTGTCCACCCTGCGTAATATGCTTGGTTGAACTCATAATAAGATCACTCTGTCAAATAAAGAGAATAGAGAGAGACGTGCTCCCTACATATGAGATAAAAAACGAAAGGGGTTATTTTTTAATGCTGAGTGATTTTTCTAACGCTTTGATTTTATCATGCGTCACAACAGCACAAAATGTAATCACATATTCACGATCTCGACCATTCAGAAAAGCGGGTAAATTCAATTTCGGTAAAAACCGTTTTAATTTCATCAGTTCTTCAGCTATTTGGCGACTAGCTGATTCCGAGACTTGGTGGTAACTTAAATAAATGGGTAGGTTTTGTTCGGTTGTATTATTGGGGTATTTATCACCGACAATATAATCACTGCATTCTAAAATAAAATCGGTGTATTTGGGGATATATGTATCATCATCTTTTAATGTTGATGAGAAAGAAGTATGGGAAAATAAAAATAATAACAATGCTATCCCCACTTTATTCAGTGTTGATTTATTCATGATAACCTCAAATTAGAATTCGATATAAAACGTAGGTAGGATTAATTTAAAAACGTAATTATCTTAGGCGAGAACACTCTTGGCGCTCTATACAACTAACACAATGTTGCACACCGATTAAGGCTATTCTGCGCGCAAGCGGAATACTCTCACCGCACTCGATACAAAATTTTGCACTTTGACCATGATACTGTGCACGTTGACTCAACCTTAAAGACAGCAAAAACTCGCTCTCAGCTTGAGAGACATCAATTTCATCCGCCATTGGAAACCTCTAGAAACGAGAGGGTCTATTCCCCTGAAAAATTTATTATTTAGGGGAGTAGACCGTTAACAAACGAAGTGCGTTAGGGTTTAATTAGATTTTTGATTACTAAAGATTTCATTCAAAAGTTCTTTTACTTTTGGAGATTCTAATTTTTTCTTTGCATTCAATATAATGGCCCATAAAAAGTAAAACCCATCAGATAAGGCAAGCACAAATAATATAGTACTTACTTTCGTGAAAACTCTATCGAAAGAATAATCTATTATCGGAGCAATAAATATAATGAAAGATAATGTTACTTGCATATATGCCTTTGGTGATAGCCCCGTATCTGGAACTACCTTAAATGCAGTAAAAATCCAAAAAAATGCAGCTCCAAACATTATCACATTGAATATATACGCATCTTTATATAAATTAAAACCTTTTGATTCTGTAATGACAAAAAAGAATAAACTCACAATAATTAGTATTATATTTTTACCTATAACTATTCTTTTATATTTATTCATTCACCCTCCATCTAATCACTATTCTTTTTATAATAATCATCTTGAGTCATAAATCCATTAGAATCAGGAGTTTTTTCTACCCGACGAGTATCCGTAATCAACCCTGCATCCATGTGCTTTTCTCTTTCTTTTTCCATTTTAACTTCATGCTCTTGTATTTTTTCTTGATGATTTAGTTTGAGTTCATCGTGACGTTGTTGAATTCCCACCGAACCTTGGTTTATTTTTCCTTTTACTGTACCAATTTTATCTTGATATTCCTTTTCTTTTTCGGTGACTTTATGAGCAGTGTCATGTTTTATTCCAGCATTCTGACTGAGCGTATTAACATCCTGTACATGACCATCATATTCCGCCATTAAACTCCCTCCTGAAGGAATATTTCCATCTGATGCCGTTTTATCCATCGCAACGATACTCGCCCGATTTTGAGCATAATCATTTTTAACATTTGGAAGCAATCGGTCATTAATAAAATCTTTTGCCAATGCTTCACGTTCTCTTGCAATCGACAAATCACTCGTATTACTTAAAATTGTATCAGCGCGGCTTGGTGAAGCTTGACGTACATAGTTTGCAAACTCTTGGTCTAAATTACTGTCAATTTGTGCACTGTTATTCGTCACATAGCTGGCCATATCACTGTACTCTTGGCTCTCGGTTGTACTGCGAGAATACTGCTCATATTGGTTTTTGGCCGTATTGAGTGTTGCACTGAGCTGACTGATTTCCGAGCTGGCTTCATTATCGTGACGATTTGTACCGTCTGATATTTTACTGCTATTGAGTAACTCAAGCCCTTCATTAAATTCCCGTGTCCGTTGAGCGCTCTCCTCACTGCCTGCATCTTGGTTCCGTGCTCCTCGCTCTTGGCTACTATCTTGCCGACCTTCTGTGTTTTTGGTGTTCTTATCGAAATATGCTTGTGTCCCTCCCAATCCGAATATAGATATACCAGCTTCGCCTTTTGCTCCAAATGTGTTCGTTCGATCAATACTATTACTGAATAATTTTGACAGTGCTTCTTCCGTTGTACTGTTATCCGCTTTTCGCTGAGAGTCCACTGCATTCTTGATTTTCCTGTAACCTTCACTCTGATTGCTACTTACCCCAGAATCTGTCATTGAGGACACAGTCGCACTGTTACCAAAGTTTTTACTAAATTGTGCCATTTGATTGGTTGCCACATTGACCGAACTTTGGAAAGCACTCATTGATTGTGCTGCTGTTGCCTGTGCATTTTTCGCACTTTGTTGTAGTGAACTCACCATCGCCTCACTGCCTTTAATCGAAACAGGTAAGCGTGACATTGCACCGCTAGTATCCATGATTTCTTGACCACTACTGGTCATCGTATTCATGGCACCGCTGGCGAGTTGTCGTGTCATTTGGCCATCACGGAAACTCGAGTTAGTATCCCACTTATTACCTGCCACATTGTCGGTCTGCATATTATTAAACGCCCACGTTCCATCTGCGGCTTGTGATGAACTTGCCGAGGCAGAGCTGTTAATGGCCGTACCAAGATAGTTCCCTGCCTGTGCAACAGCTGGCCCTAGCCCTTTCACAATCGCCATGGCAATAAACGGAATGGACAAGGTTAACCACCCCGCAATTAACCCGATATCACTGTGAATTTGCTGAATATGCGCCTGATTTGCTAGGTTGAAATCCAATCCATTGGTTTGCCCTCGCAAATAAAAACTCGTTGCATGATTGAGTATGGCGAACATCGGTGCCCAGGATTGCAGATAAATAATCGACATGATGTAGTTAAATACCATGCGCGTCGTCAGCGCATGGACGGTCATCAGCAAGATGAAAATGGGAAATAACGCCACAATTAACGAAAACAAAATGGTATACAACAACGGGGTAAAAGAGGTTCCCACCGTTGTTGATGTGGCCCAAGAGAGCCGCATTTTATTATACGACGATGTAGAGGCTAAATTCACTAAACTGGCGGTATCGCCACTTTGTGCACTGTACCCGCCTATACCTTGTTTAAGTGCATTCATGACCACTGAGTTTCGCATTAACTGACTGGCAGTTTCACTGCCAGAGTAGTAATAATTATAACTGTCCCCAAGCATGGCGCTAAACAACACATTTGCATCAGGACGACCTCCAAAGATACGCCTGACGGTATAAGCCCAGGTTTCTCCACCCGTTTGAGTGTCGGCACCAATCGCAGGCATTAGTACGCGTTTGGCCAAATCTTCACATGTCCAAAATCCGGCGGGTTGTGCTTTTTTATTTCCTTCAGGCACCATCACTCCCCGTAAAGGGCTCGGTTTTTGAAAAATCAGCGTATAGGGGTCACGACTGTTCATTAATTCTTGAAAGGAATATTTGTGATTAATTAAGATGTCACCAATGACACAATTTTTGGTGTACAAACTCATTAATTCAGCAATATCCCCATCTGTCGACATAACATCACTGACATTTCCGACTAAATTTGCCCCAAATAACATGCCCGTTTTACTGTAATTCAATGAGTCTGGCATATGAAAAATCGACTCATACAGCTCCGTTAAGCTGGTTCCAATCGAACTAATCATATGCGCAGGAGCAGCTAACCCGAGGGGGACATTATCGACAAGATAAACCCCCGTGGGGTCGGTTCGGTCAATGATTTGCACGGAACGCTTAGGCCCAAGGAGCACACTGGAAACTAAAATAATATAAGCGGCAAACTTGATAACCTCCTTCGGGTCATGCCCTCGCAGATACACCACAAAGAAGGAGGCAGCGGAAATCAGTAACGCAATGCGGAACATGGATTCCCACGATGAAGAGCCCACAATCGCGGCCACGCCATTGAAGACCTGCATCATGTATTCACCACCGCCTAAGACATACACCGTATCGATAGACGCCATCTTCATCACCCTCCCTGATTTGATTTTTGTTCTGGAGTAAACATATTGAAATGATAATTACGCTGGTAACGCTCTTGGAGTTGACTGGACGTCTGCTGACGCAAATAACTCATCTGCCGCTCCATTTCCATCAACACATTGGCTTTCACTTCAACTTGACGTTGTAAGTCTTCCAATTGACGGCTGGCCTCGGCAACGTTTTTACGCAAAACATCTAAGGGTTGTTCAGGAAAGTTACGGTTTCCCAAGGCAATTTTAGCTTGGTCAATCAACTCAAGCAGGTACTGAAGTAAAATGTCATACGCAATGTAATCGGACAGTGCGGGCAAGATGGACACATTGATATTGAGCTGCATTGGGTCAACCAAATACTTCAAAATAGGCACCGACGTACTTTGAATAAATCCTTTCTCACCCAGGGTTAAGGCGATGTCATCTTTCAATTTGCTTTGAATTTGCTGAATGATTTTTTTGACTAAAGAATTCAAGCCATTGTCTTTACTGATGGTGATGGTTTTCTTCTTCAGCTGGAGACAGCCATTAACGGAGACACACCCTTCGATACTGATAGTGCCGCCGTACATCAACGCTTTAATTAATTCTTGCCGGTTTACTTTAGGAACGGTCGTGGTCACATCGCCATTGTCTTTGCCAAAAATCAATGTGCCAGTGAGGTTCATAATCAGCTCTTTGAGCTCGTTATCACCATCCAACATTTTGTTGCTGTTAAGCACTTCCCACATGAGATTTTTATTTTGGATGATTTGGTCTTTCATGTTTTCAGGGGCGCGGTTAAACGCATCATTCATTTTTCCCCCGACAGTACAACCCTGGCGTGATGCCGCCCAGTCTGCAAACATATTGGTTTGCCCTGCAATATCTTGGCAGATTTTTTGCGACTGTACGGTGTTGGTTGGCCATAAGCCGCCCACAATACCTTGCGCAGCTTGGCAGGAAGAGATATTCATACTGTTAATACCAGAAATCATGTCTTGTAAGAAATCTTTGGCGGATTTCAATTCAGGCACCGTGGTTTGCAACGCCAAGTCAAAGAAATAACCTGTGGAGTTTTGCATTAACTGTTTCACAAACTGCTGAAGCTGCTCACCATTGATATAAGAGAACGACCCCAAATATGCATCAATCCCCCCACACCCTGCATTGATATTGGGCGGGGTAAATGAAGCGATTTGCAGCTGTTTGACTTGATTACGAATAAACAAGTTGCCGCCCGTGGCATAGCCTGCGGCTTGCCCTTCCCATGCGCGGGCTTCTGTCGCATTCCCTTCAAAACCCAATTTATTGAAGAAGTTATTCATGTCGCCATTCACATTGGCAACTGCCACCGTGTGACTGAATAACGCCGAGCACATCACGGCAATGAGTCCTTTACGCATTGTGACCTCCGCATTGAATATCAACATGCCAACACATCATACAGGCAGGGTTTATCGCCTTATTCCAATATAGAATAGGGGTAATTAAATCATTCATTGTGGGTAAACCTTATTGAGTGCCATTCCCCGCAACGTTGCTGCGTGTCGGCATTGAATTTTAAAGTGGGATAAAACGGGGTAGAACAGAATAAAAAAGGATTATTGCGTCGCTAACATTAAGTTACTGTTAACCCGATTCATCACATCTTGCATATCGGTCAGCCCTTGCAAAAGGGGATAAGTGCGTAGCGTATTCACGTCCACCAAAAAAACCGTGGGCGTGATGACTTGTAACCCTGATCCAAAAAAAGACTGCACGACCTCAGGTGGCGCGGGAATGGCATTCGGAAAAGCCATATCCCCTTTCCCATCGAGCGTATACGGGAATACACTTAATCCCGTTTGCGCAGATAACAACGCAAGTTGTGGGTCAAATTGATGACAATACGGACAACTCGACTGCATAAAAAGGACCAATGTATAATCATTCAAATTCACCACTTTGCCATTGGGTAACGAATACGGTTTCACTGGCGGTTTGGCAGGAACAATCGTTTCTGGCTTGAAAGTTTCAGGGCTCATGTTGGGCTGGGCGTTCACTGCCGTTTTGTGGGACTCTAATTCGGCGATTTCATCCATCACACTTGCCTGAGCGACACTGAAACTGAGCAGTAAAAAGGAAAAGAGTAACGCTCTCATGGGTGTTTCTCCTTATTTCCTCCGCCCTGAAAGGCTTGCCAGGCACGAACAGCCGCATACAAAAATCCAGCAACACCCACTGCGACACCGACGGCAAAGATAAAGACCGTCCCCATATCTTGTACCCATTGAAGGGTTAACAGTAAATCGTCAGTGATACTGGCTTTACGCACCTTCAGTAACACTTCAATCAAGCCCCAAAACACCACGGCCGCTATCATGAGCGCAATGCCGACATACAATAACGCATTCTCAATTAATCGAGCTTTTAAGGTTCTTTCCATCATTTTATTCTCAATAGTTCGGGGTAAAATCGGTCGCAATATCTAAAAAGCGACGTTCTAGCGCATCTTGCGTCATAAAACCGTAGGCCAACGGCTGGTAAGATTCGTTTTTCGGGTCAACCAAGAACAGGGCAGGAAAATGGGTGATTTGCATTTTTGCCACTTGCCCGTTGTCTGGCTTGGTGTTCGGCAATTGCTGACTACGCTGACCATCCACCGATATCGGGATAAGCACAACCCCGTGTTGTTCAGCAAACTGCGCCACCACACTGGCTAACTGGTTATCCAACGGCTCACCGCCCCGATAGAAGAAAAACAATCCGTACTGAGATGCTAACTGCGAAATAGCCTGTTTTTCTTTATTGCGTACTGTGGAAAGCTGTTGAGGCACCGTGCTGTTATAAAAGGAATGCTCCAAGTTGTAATCAAGTGCAGGATGTAGCAGCAGGGCTTTTTGCACAGAGCGTTCAAACTTTCCAGATTGATTGAGCCAATACCGCTGAAGTGCCACGAATTTCGCGGCATTCTCAGGGGTTGGTTGCATAATCGCCGTGTCTAACGCTTCTGCCGTTAGCTTTTGCATGACCTTTTTTTGTAAGGTCGGTGATAATGTCGAAAGCGGGATTTGCTCTGGCTCTGGCGGCTCTTCCTCGTCTTCCGGTTGCGGCTCGTTATACCAGTGCCAACCGACGATAGGTTCATCCACATAGGTTCGCGTTTCTGCTTGTTCGCTATGGTTGGCTAACACGCCTCCTGAAATCATCAAACTGCCGAGCATTATCAATAAAAGGCGTTTCATCCTTGTCCTCCTTGGCCTTGCAAGCCATTGGCGATTTGATTTTTTACGCGGTCAATCAGTTCTTGGTCAGCCGGAATATCGGTGCCCGATTCCAAATCGGAATAGAAATCCGCAAAATTCAATCGGTCAAAGTTAATGGCCTGCAATTCATCAACGGTGATACCGCGACAATCACTGTTTTTGGCGCTACCAAAACCAATGCGTAACTGCCCGCCACGCCCTTGCTCTTGCACGATTTTGGCGAGCTTACTGTCAAACACGCAGTAGGCTTCTTTCTTCTGAAGACACACCCCGAGGACTTTATTTGAGCAATAGGAACCGACATAAATGGTGAGATTGCGGCTTTTGGCTTTACCGAGGGCTTTTTCTTCACTGTCACAGTGCGCCAGCCCCACATCACTCCCCCAACCACCGCTTTTGCAACAATTACTGAACCCCGCGGCGGCTTTACGGCAGGTAGTGCGCTGACCTGTAAAGGCCCTGACATTCACATCATTGAGCTCTGCCACATCTTCCCCTGCCGCAGCCACTGCCGCTAACGCGGATACGGCTTTTTGGAAACTGTTCGCCTTGTCATTCTTGATTTGGTCACACTCGCCGCTGGCACAAATCAGCTCAACACCGCACATTTTCCCGCCTCCCGTCAGCCCTTTTTCACAGGAAAACACCGCTTGCTCACGCAAACAGGTACTGCCAACGGATTCAATACAGGTGGTTTTCACAATGGTGCAGGCGGGATTTTTCATGTAGTCACCACAACTGCCATTGTCTGCTGACTGCTTGGCGTAATAATCGGTGTACTGCCAACATTCACTGTAAATATCGTACTTTTTACCGCCCACAGTCACCGTTTTGGTGCCTCCTTTTTCAGTACACTGAGTTTCCACCTTCACTTCTTCGGACTTATCAAACGGACAGTGCTCAACCCATTCAATTTTTGGCTTCACTGTTTTTTCAAGTACCCACATCTTAATTTTTAAATTGACCCTTAATTGATTTTTATTCAGTAAATCAACGGTTCCTTCTGTAATATTGCCGTATTGCCAAAGACCCGTTAATGAAATCGTAAACTGGTGTTTCCCCTCTTTAACATTAATGGCCTTAGATGCGACAACCGTTTTTGCATTTCCCATGTCATTCCAATTACAGGTGCGTTGCGGTTTTAAATCCGTTAGCGTTAATCCCCATAGACTGATAACTTGATCTGTATGCCATGGAAACAGCGGCTCATTGTAGGGGGCGCACTTTCTTGCCCACCCATACATCGTAAACGCTTCAATTCGACCATCCTGATCCAGATTAAATGTCCCAACAATCGGTTTTCTGCCCACATTGTGGTACTTGACCTGTTCATTGGGGACATAGATTTCTTTTAAAACCGATTGTGTGTCTTCCTCCCAGGTGATTTTAGCCGTGCGAGTACACGCTAAACTGGCGGCTGGGGTTCGCTCACATTGGTGTGACGTGATTTCGGTTTTATCGAGCGTCACATCCTGGCAGGGCACCGTAATTTGCCCGCTTTCCGACTCCGCCTTTTCCCGCATATCAATGCCCGCTTTTAAGAACGGGGCGTCCAAATCCAACTTATCTGGCGGGCGATTTTTCATGACCTCCATCGTGGCTTGCCCCGCATCGGTGTCATTCATCGCTTTCATACCGGCATTTTCCAATCCCGAAGCAGCGCCTGACGTCACCCCACCGTAATACCCACTTTCTGACGGGTTTGCGGTGTAGTTCGGGATGATATTGGCGGGATTAGTGTTTTTTATCGTGTCTGTACCCGTGTTTTTCAGGCTATTAGCAAATTCCGACCCCGCGTTATAATCATTGGCCGCAACCCCCAGTGACAGAGCCCCCACGCCACATAATGCAATCAATAACCGTTTCATTGCCGCGCCCTCGATGCAAACCAATCACGGGCAACATCATGGCAGTCGCCGCTATTAGCAATCCGCTCAATGGCGGAGACCAAACGGATATTGCCGTACATCACATCAAAGCCTTGTTCACAGCGCACGACCAGTGCAGGCACTTGTGTAATGCCATATTGAGCAAAGGTTTTCGGGTCGATTTGTACGCCCCCCTCCCCGCTATCTTTGGTCAGTTCAAACACGGCACTGGCCGTTTTGCGAAAGTCATTGTCAATCAAGCCATTAATCAAGGTGGGGATACCAAGCTGCGTGGCTTCCAGCACCATCTGTTTGAGCCCTGCTTCGGGAATAGAAAACGACACAAAGTAGACAAAGGGGCTTTCCTGCTCAGTTTGTGCTTTAGCCGCATCAGCGGCGTGTTGCTGCGCTTGCTGCTGTTTGGCCAATAAATTATCAATCCAGGCTTTATCCTTGGCGGAGATTTCAGGGGGCTTAACCCCCTCCGGCGGCATGGACTGTTCAAGCAAGGCCGCGCTTTGGTCGCGCAGCTGTTCTAAAAACTGTTGGTCATCCGTTAAGGCATAACCAACTGGCGCAAGCACCAAGCTTACGAATAAAAAGAAAACGGATTTCATGAAAATACCTCGTGTTAGAGGAAAACGCAGTTACGTTTACGCCAGATGAGATAACCAAAGTTTTTACGACTGTTGGGTGAGGCGTGCCCCGTTTGCCAGCGCATCACCGAGCGACCAAAGGGATGACATTGCCCTGTATCTGGGTACATATTGACCATCTGATAGCGATAGCGGTCTTTCGGAATAATGGGCGACGGATAGGTGTAGCACACTTCCTGATTTTTCCCGACGCTGTTCATCACCAATCCTTGCCGATGCAACTTAAAAGCCATCCGCTCGGAAAGCAGAACCGAAGACGCTTGGGGGCTGAATTCATTGCTGGTATACCCCGTAAACGGATACATACTGCCTTGAGAACCCGCACACCAAAAGAGCGCATTTAAAGGCTTGCTGCCAATACTGGCAATCGCATCCGCAGCGCACGCCCCTTGCGCGATGGGATTGGCAAATACAAACGCTTCAGGGGCAATAATCGACGACAAAGAGCTGTCATTCCACAGGGGGTCTAGCTCAGATAAATAGGCGATATCCATATCCCCCCGCTCTAAACAGCCTGCCGACGTGATGATATTGAGCCAATAGGTCAGCGGGTATTTATACCAATGCACATGGTAGAACGAACCTTGAGTTGCAGGGTCATTTTGCGTGCCTTTACCCGCGCCCATTTTACCCACATTGATGTTAAAGCCACCCAAATTCACCATGCAATACGGTGAACGGGTCACATCCGTTAGAGCAAATGGCTCCCAATAGCCAATCGCTAAACCAATGCGGTATAAAATCCCCATCGGGCAAATTTGTATCGGCATCGAGGGGTTTTCTGTATCCGGTGCCACACCAGGGAAAACAGGCACATTGCCAATGGTCATTGGAAACAGGCAATCCCAACAAATATCGGTGATCGGATTAACAAAATTTCCCTCACATAACGCATCGGCTTTAGCTGGCGTTGTCACTGTTACATAACCCAGTACACACACACTCAATAGCCAACGGGTAAATTTATTCATCGCCCCTCCTGCATCGCGGCTGAGACGATTTTGAGTTTGTCGCCCTCTTGTGTGACCACCGCCGGAATGTACTGAAGCCCGAGTTGGCGACTTAAACTGCCCCCTTGGTCAAAGAACACGCGCGTATTCAGTGCCTCTGTAGCCTCTTTGATATTGCCGTTGGTTAAAATAACTTTATAACGCAAGGTCGCAGGCTGCTGTGCGTTCATCCACGCGACTTGGCGCGGATCATCCGCATCTAAAAAGTAAAGGGTTTGCCCCAGTGCCACGTGACTCAGCGGGTTTATTTTGTCACCCTGACGGGCAAACATCACACCATTGTGGTCAGCATAATCCCCTTGAACCGTAAACGTCGGGTCGTACCACACCGTATGTGCTTCAGTATCGGTACTGAGCCAATCCACAGGCGGTGGACGCAAGGTATTTTCAATCACACGGTCTTTAAAATCCTGCTGCATCTGCGCGATTTCCCCCGTGCCCTCCATCTGCTTTAACCGCCCCTGGATAAAGTCCAACATACTTTGCTCTTGAACGGGGTACACATCCCCCCAGACACCGAGATCTTTGGCAGTAACAAGACAAGGTAAACAAAACAATATTGCCAATGTAGACTGTCGCATTCGCTTCATCTGCCCTCCTTTATTGCGCCATTTTGTCGGCGATTGCGGCTTGAATATCGACCGTGATATCTTCCGCCCCTATCACCACCGCAGGCGTGACTAAAATCAGGGCCTGATGTTCATGTTGGTACTCCGACAAACTGTCACTGAGCGCCACTTGAAAACGGTGAGTGGCATCGGCGATTTGTTGCTCACTGAGCGGATTTTCGGCGTTAAACTGCATGGCCATTTGTTGTTGATATTGGTTAACCGTGCCCGCCATGTCGAAAGTGACGGTAACGGGGGCAAGCCAGCGCACCACAAACACCGATATACTGAAACTCAGTACCACCGCAATCACCATAAAAAAAATCATCGCCTTCAAGCAGGCTTTGCGCCGACGGCTCGCGCCCCGTGCGGGCGTTTTTTGCACTTTGTCGACTAATGTCGTGTTTGGGTCTGCCATTGGGATAAGGCCTCCATTTCTCTTGGGAATTTTTGTTGGGCTAACGCCAATAACGTGGCTTGCTGGGAAAGTCCCTGTTCTGCGGCATTTTCACGGAACTGGTAGTCTTTCCCGTCCGTGGAAAACAAAGTGCGACTGATGGGATCAATCAACAAGCGGTGATAAGACACTTGTCCTGCCACCCGTAACATAAAGGCACTGAAGTGCGCCTCTTTTGCCGAAGGGAACCCTTCCACAACGGTACGTTCAAGCACGTTGAACTGATCGGGGTTTTTCTGGTTGTATTTACGGAACGACTCCAAGTTTTGACGCAAGATAATTTTGTACGACGAGTTACTCCATGCGGCTTTCGCGGCCACACTCGCATCCTCACCATCGAAATCTTCAATTCCTTGAGAAATGGTAATGTAGGCTCCGCGGTACTTACGGGCAGTTCGATAACCCCCTTCAATAAAGTTACCGACAAAGCTATTTTCACTGTCGAGCAGTTTCCAACCTTCATCGATGATGGCCGCCTTTTTTATGTCCCGTGGCGATAGATACATGCGCTGTTCAATAAAGATCATCATGGAAAACATGACGGCAGCTAATAAGTCAGGTTTATTTTGTAGGCCGCCCATTTCCAGTACGGTAAACCGCACATTGTCATTAAGGGCAGGATTAGGGCTATTGAAATACTCCCCGTACAATCCTTTGGTGGTGTATTTCTGTAAGGAAACAACGATCTCGTGCATCTTATTGCGCACAGAGTCAGCGTCTTCAAAAACGCCATGCTCGAGTTGCCACGTTAAGTATTCTGAAATATCATCGATCAGAACCTCATTACCCTGACGTTTGCTCGGTGCTGCCCCCTCCCACACGTCTTGAACCGCATTCAACAAGATAGATTTAGAGGTGTCATCCATGTCCCCTGACGGATTGGCCAGCACCAATAGCAAGTCGCGAATGCTCTCTGCCGCTTCTTTAATATTGACGACACCCGCAAACGGATTGAATTTAAGGTCGCGCGCATCAACGTAGACGCCCCCGACACTTTCACACAACCCTTTGTAGGATTCGCCCATATCCAAGACATAGGCCCAACCGCCACTATCGAGAATTTGTCGGATAATGGCTTGCACTAAGAAGGACTTACCGCCCCCCGAGGTGCCACACACCCCCATGTTGTAGTTATCGTTTCCCAGCCCCGAATCATCATCAAAGATATCGAGATAAGACAACTGGTTACGATATGAGGGGATAGGTAACCCACTGCGACAAATGCGGTTATCAGCAACCACGGGCAACAAGTTGGCTACGTTGAAAGCATTAGCCCGCAGTGTGCCATTCGAGCGTTTCATGTCGCCCCACAAGCCCTCTTGCATCACAAACGGAAACAACGCCATGTAATTACGCAATTGCATAAAACTCGGGGGTGATAGGGTTAACCCATTGCTATTAAAGGTATTCATGAGCGCCATTTCAGCATTCAGGGCTTTATCGTCATCATCTTCACAAAATAACGTAATACCATAACTGTATCGTGCGAGCGCCGATTGCCCTTTACTCAGCTGTTCTCGGATCTCGGTCCACTCTTTCGCCTGTTGCTTCACTCCTGGCACCCAACTGGAGAACTTGGATTCTGCACGTTTGTTAAAGGTGGCTGATTTGGTCATCGATTCGTTTTGGGTTCGGACTAAATCCTCGACTTCCAACGTCAACGTAATGGCAAACGGGCATGACACGGAAGCCGCAGGGTCAAGTAAATTGCTGAGATTATCGCCCCCTTGCCAGAGTGCAAACCGCTGCGGGTTTTTGGCTAGGCTGTAGTTAAGTATCCGCGTATGTGATTTTTTCCCCTTTTCATCCATTAAGCTCTGATGCATGGCTTCGGGTTTCAGCTCCATCACGAACGAACGGTCAACACACTGCGCATTGAGTTCTTCATACGGTTCGATTTCGTCGGACGGCTCGGCAATATTGTGATGACGAAAATTCACCATTTCACGCACCAACTTGATTAAGCCTTTATCATCCAATCGCTCCGAACCGATACTGGCACCGAGGAGAGATTGCTGCACCACACTCAAGGTTTGATTCAAATTTTGCAGCGTCAACGCATCCGCCCGTTTAACGGGTTCGGCATAGATGACAAACAGGCGATAGTTCCGCAGTGTTAATGGCAAGCCTTGTTTATTGGCTAAACCATTCATCGCCCCGTTTTCATAGTAAGCACGGGTAATGGCATTGAATTTTGACGCCAACTCCCCATCCCAGCTAAAGTCCCTCAGACCGTAATCCAACATGCCGCTGATGCATTTACTGCCGAGCAACAAAAAAGTGAGTGGGGTTTTGCGCGGCAATTTGTTGCGCAGGAAATAATCCAGTGCATCGACAATTTTATCGTTAGCACCAATCAAAGGGGCACATTCCAACACGAAGCCCGCTGTCTCTTTGTTAATAAAAAGCCCTGAGTCGGCGTCATAATAGCGGTAGGGTAAGACGCTGCTAAAGGAGGGATAGTCCATCTCCTCCAGTGCTTCATGGGCTTTGCGTGCCCCGTCAGGTTGTTTCCAGTTAGAGAGGAGTCCTTTGAATAGGCTCTCCATAAACGGGGATTCACCCGCATCTTTTGCATGGGGATTGCCAAGTTGCTTCAATTTTTGCAAGAAGCCACGTTTTTGGGTCATTGTAACTGCTCCTTCCACTGGCCCTCTTTCACAACAAAGGAGACGACGGCTGGTTGATAAAAGTTTTGCTCTTCATCAATCCACGGGGCTATCCATAACCGCGCGGTACTCGCGGGAAGTCGAACTGGGGGCGCCATACCAATATCGCCCCAACCCGACCACGTTTGGGTTGGCTGTGAAATCGGAGGTAATGAATTAGCCGGAACCGATTTTTTTATGGGCGCGGATGTCGTTTCAAATGCTCCCAACGCGCTCACTGTCTGTGAGGAAGCGCGATTATCCTGCACCGCAGTACGAACAGATTGAGCTGGAGACGCGGTTGTCACAACCGGCACAGTCGGGGTTGCCAACGGCGCTAACCGCGGCAACTCAACTCGCTTTTGGGATGTGCCCTCCCCACTAGCAGGATGGTTCCAAGTGATATTTTGCTGTGCCGCTTTTTGATTGGCTTCTTCCATGGTCATGCAGCTGTCTTGCGCGGTGGCATTGCAATCAAAGGAATCTTTCATGCCCGCAGTACAACCGGCGAGCAGAGTTAATGCGCCTAGAATGAGGAGTTTTTTCATAATTGAGCCTTATTGAATACAGAGTTGGTAAAAAGAGGGGATACGACGAAGAATGTCGAATAAAACCACGTTATTTAACTATGTTTAATGGCCAATCCTATAGAAAAGAAAACCACATAAACAAAAATACATTTGATGATAAATAGGACCATTTTCTTGCGGGAAGAAAATTCCACTTTCCCAGCAAGATAGTCTGGTTTTGAGTATTGCCCTAAACCTAAACAAACGAAAACAACCATCGTGCTTGCCGCACATAGCAAGGGAATATAATTAAGATATTGAGGTGACGGGATAAAGAAGCCCCTCCCCCAAACGCTCATGCTCAGTATTGCGATGAGAAAATTAATAATCTCAAAGGTGCGCATCACTTTAAATTGAAACAGTCGTTCTTCAGGACTGGTCATAGCACCCTCCAATGAAATAAAGTTAAGTAATGGGTAATAATGTAATTTGTGAGATAAGTAAGTTTCTAACGATTGTGCAGAATTAAATTTAAGCTGGGGAGCATGTTATATTCCTGTCATATACCACACGCGAATACCTTGAAATGAGCGTCCCGTCCTCATGATAGAGCTGGATGACTTATCTTCTTTTGTTTCTATATTGATAATTTTAATATTCAAAGCCTTATTCTCTGCAAACCATAAATTCAGGGCTTCACACGCTAATTGCTCACTAAAATAACCATCGGGCTCCATCGAGAGTGTGAATGGATTAAAGTCTTTAAATTTAATGAATTGTTCCACTGTATTGTCCTCTAATGATCGATATATCATGTTATTACTATCAAAGGTAAAACCCAGCCTTGAATAAAAATTAACAATGGATTTATTTTCAAGCTTCCCTTTAAAACAGATAACCTCACTGCCTAGAAATTGGTTAATAAGCCGTTCTATTAGTATGCTGCCAATCCCTTTTCGCCTAAATAAGGGGTGAACAACGATATCGCGAAGGTATAATTCATCCCCTTGTATTGAGACAACCGCTTTCCCTAACTCAACGTCTTTATAAATAGCTAGGCATTGTCCGGTATCACCAACTTGAACATAGGATGTGCGATAACCTCGAAGTATTCGCCTTTTATTCAACAACAACTTAAGTTTAATAACTAACTTATCGAATAAATTAAGTTTATTTATTAACCACATGAATAATCCCTATTTAAAGTCATTAAATTGTTCAAGATGACGCGGAGGATGCTTATCAATATTTTCATCAATCGTCTTCAAGAAAAGGGCAAAGGTATGTTCCCAATCATTCGCACGGACTGGCGAGATAGTTTGTAATAAAGTTAAATACGCCGTTAAATAACGATAGAGGTAATTTTGAACCAGACTGTATATTTCAATCGCATAGTTTTCGTCATACTCAACAGCGGGTGAAAAATAACGAAATTCATTAACTAACTTAATTGCGGGATAGTTTCCAGCGTAGTAATACGTTTGTTCAACAAATTGCTGATAAGCCTTATTTTCATGCTTTAATTGCTCAATCTCTCGGTTAAGTCGTTCAATTTCTAATTCATGCTGCTTTTTCTTATTAATATCAAATAATTTCATTATTCCCTCTTATTTTTTGTATTAAAATTTTGTATCGCGCGTAGATGTCAGGATTAGTGTGTTGCATTGATTTGATATGTGCCAAGTAACAAATGATGCGATGAGGTAGTAATGGTGTTGAAATGATTAAGTCATCGTTCTCAATAACCAGCTTTAAATTATAAATTTCAGATAAAACCGTTTTATGCTCACCATATAATGACAATAGACCATTAATTGTTTGTAATGCATTCCCCATCATTAACTTAATATCGTCATCAGAAAGGGTATGAGTATTATTTGCGATATGCTCAATCAAATTAAATTGATTGCGAGTTGAATAAAGCAGCGTCTTTAATACGTTAACCGTTAACATGATATTATTCTCTAATCGCCAAGATGATAGGTACTAATTAAATGGATGAAATAGAATGACTGAATACGAACCCGAAGGTTTAAATGAATTTAATCCTTCTTTTCGCATTGTTCGGGTATTCCCCTGATTTCAGGGGTATTCCAAATTGCATAGGCAACGTCATTTTCAACGACCACAAGGCCTTGATGAGCACAGCCTGAGCAGGTGATTTTATCTTTTTCAAATAGGAAATCTTCTGAGCCAAACTCGGTTTCGACAATACTGTTCTCACTGCCACATACCACGCAGCGCCCTAGCCAGTTAATCTTTAATTTGCGTTTCATATTAACTTTTAATTTAGCTTATTCATCTGAACATTGCTGTTCTGGTAGGCTTCAATGGCTTCTTTGTAATCACTCACAGTGACATTTTCAATCACATCACCGCACTTGAGCTTATTGGTGTTTGACTGAAATAATCCATTATCGTTATTAGTTTCAATGAGTTGACATTTCGTTGAGTAATATTCACCTTTACTCACAACCTCTGACTTATCTTCTTCATTTAATATTGCAGCCCCGAAAATCACTGCAGCGATAAGTAAAATCATCAACGCAAATACAGATGTCGCTTCACTCGCTTTACTTGTCGCAACAATGATTAACCCTAAACATAAAATGACAACCACGAAGACAATGAATATTGTACTTAACATCACTAGCTTCCTTATCCCGTTATTTTATGGCTTCAAAGTTACGGTTTTCGACAACACGAGGCACTTCTTTGTTAAGGATCTTGAGAAGTAACACCGAACGAGCCTCCCCGTCAGGTTCACTGTAAATCGCACGCACACCTTGGAAGATACCGTCATAAATGACCACTTCATCCCCTTTTTGCGGTAACTGCTCACTCACCTCTTTCATAAAATTCGGCACCATCAGAGTCGCAATGATTTCATCGGGCACCACCACAGGCAATTTGCCAAAGCGCACAAAGTAGCTCACACCCCGCGTTGAGTTAATGGTCGAAAAATGGATCACTTCATAATCGAATTTCACAAACAAGTAGTTTGGAAACAGGGGTTCCATCACTTTGCGTCTCCGGTTTCGCACCATTTTCTCCGCCTCATAACGCGGGGAAAAACTATTCACCCCTTGGCGTTCAAGATGTTCAATCGCTCGTAAATCTTGCCCTGTTTTGCAATACAATAAATACCATTTATCCATCTGTTCATTCACTTTTGTTGAGAGTCGTTATTTAAGATTTGAGTCACCCAGGCACTCAAACCGGTATAGATTGCGAGAAAAAGCAATCCATCCCAACTGATGTCGGCACACACCAATATCACCGCAGGTGAATTGATGAGCCCCATAAGAAGGACCGCTTTTAATCGCGTTTTAGTGTTGTTTTTTGTGGGTAGAGTTAACATAACTGCACCTTAAGATTGCCCTGGTGTTGGCGATAAGGAGGCGTGAAAGACGTTATTGTTGTGTTGGGTATTGCGGGTAATTTGTGGATGGCACCGCATCCCCGAGTGAAATTTCTTGTAACGCTTGTTTCGTCACCGTAATGCCTTGATTAAGCGTTTGCTGAACAGGTTCGGCCACGGCATCCTTACTTTTCTTTTTGCGCATCTGTTCAATAAATTCCAATTGGAAGCCTTCTTGGAAAACGACAGTGATTTCAATTCCAGCACCAATCGGGATCACCGGATGATATTGCTCAGCACGTTTAATGAAGTATTCCGACAACATTTTTCCGGATTGTTGAACACCGCCACCGACTCCGCCTCGCATCACATCTGCCATCGTGGTCGTGCTACTAGCACCGATACCAACGGTTTCACTCCCCACTTTGGAAAAACCTGAGCCGACCGCTTCGATAAACCCGCCGCCAAAGGCATAACCGACTAACTCACCATTTCGAATGACCGGTTCTCCCTTAATCCCATTTTTCCCCATAAAGGAAACATGACCTTTAAAGGGCATATCAATCGTATGGCCAAACAGTTTACAAGACAGACGATCTGTACGAACGAGTCCGCGTTCACTGGAAATATCGCCATACACCCCCGCCGTCACCGCACACCCACTTAAGTCATACTCTTCATTGTTCGGCATAATCAGTTTACCCGTTAAGCGAAACTGCATAGGTGATGGATTACTGTTCCCCGTGACAGAAGCATTGGCATCCGCGCCCTCAATCACCATCGCTTTAGCAAAACTCCCTGACGGGATATAAGGTAAAGCGGGTAAGCTGTTATCCACCTTATCCTCTTCATACTCGATGGTCATCGAATGTAAGCCTTGCTTTAGTACTGGGTTCACATTGATTTGAGGTTGCCCAACGGGATATTGCCCGCCTTGATAAAATGCCGTTGGCGGCGGGATAATCGGCTGACTGGCTTGACCATTCGGTGTTGGGATGGTGCCAACAGGCAGCGTTTGAGGTTGAAGTTGAGGTAAGGTATTGTCGCCATGGATCAACCCATTACTCACCTCATTCAGCTGGTCTTGCAACGTCGTTAAGTCTTTATCTTGTTGCTCAATTTTGTCGCGATACGCTTTATTTTCCTGCTCTAAACGTTCGATTCGGGCGTTCACGCTTTTCATTTGCTTGTCCACTTGTGATGCGGTGGATTGCAAATCCGCCATGGCGGCTTGCCCGACTTTACGGTCAAAGGTGGAAGAGACAACCCCCGTCATGTTCGGAACAGGCTTTTGTACCGTTTGTTTGGTTTTGGGTTTTGAGGGTTTGCTGAACCACCATGCAACCCCACCAATGGCACTGGCCCCTAACGCCACCATTAAAAAAACCACGAGTTGTTTACGACGCGTTTTCACATTTAAATTAGCCATGCGTCACCTCATTACTCACCGTTAACCACACGGTTGCGGTCGCACCCGGTAACACCTGTTCGCTATACGGCGAAATCAATACTGCCCTTACCCCCTGCGCATTAAACAATCGCTCAGTGATCGGTTTAGCGTTGGCCGTGGTATTACGCACCGCCAGTTTGTATACCCGAACTTCACCGCCATTCCACATTTCATCCGCAGACACCACATACCCCGACGGTAATGACAAGGTTGGCGTAACGGTGACAGGTGCTTTAGCAAAACCTTGCGGGATTTCGCCGTTGAGTAATGCTTTATGCAGTCCAATCAGCATTTGGGGATAAGGCAGAGAACGCTCCCATTGTTTGGCTGCTGGACGTTTCGCAGGGACTGACGACACCAACTGCAACACGCGACCATCCCGTTTTTGCGGAACCGCCACTACTGACACGGTCAAACCGCCTGCGGTACGGACATAAAAGGTAAACGGTTTGGTTTGCGTGGTCATCAACACTACGCCACCACTGAGCTGACCCGTTGCCCCTTTTTGGTTGCCATTGATAAACATGCCTTGTGCACTATCAATCGCGACAATCCGGTCGCCTGGCACCACCAACATATTTGGCTCACTGTTACTAAAGGCCACACGCACTTGCGAATCAGGCGAGACAGGAATTTGTACAGGTAAAGTTGCAGCGGGCTCCGCTAAACTGAAGGCAGAAAAGAGGCCCAAACTCAGGGCCAATAACGCCAGTTGACTTAACTTACTTTTTCTTCTTTTCATCGACTTGTACCTCAAAGCCCCCTATTGTCGTGAGCCCATTTGCGTACTTCAGAGTTAATCGTAATGTCACCCGTTCAGGTAACGATTTCCGGTTGCCAATCCACGTTTGAATATCACCGTGAATATCGACAATGCCAGAATTGGGATACACATCCATTCCGGACAAATAAAAGGCACTGGTGACATTGTTTTCAATGATTTGTTTCGCTTCTTCAGCCAAAATCTCTTGCATCTGGGGTCGCTGACCATTATCAAAAAATCGTAATAACGCTTTGTGATTAGCTTTAACCGATTCTGGTGATACGTTGTAACGTAAGAAAATCAACGACTGTGCGGTTTGTTCGAGGTAGTTGGCATCCGCATGCGAACGACTTAGGGTAAACGGGGTTTCAAAGAACTGCGGGATATAGGTCATTTCACGGCTATCAATTAAAGTGGCAATATTCGACCACGCCAGAATATTCCCTGTAATGCTTCCTCCTAATAAGCAAACTAATATAATGAAAATGAGTGATGTGAATTTGTGGGCAGATTTGGCTGCGCTCAGTTTCACCGTGACCTCCTGTTATTTTAACCAGAGCCTGAACGCGGAGTCGGGAAGTCGTTTGTACATTCCCTGAAAACAGAAGGAAGGCAAATACCAGTAACACGCATTAATCAGCCAATCTGTTCCCCTCCCTTTTTTGAAATACCTCAGTGCAAACCAGAGCAAAGCGCCAACGACAACCCCTGCAATATATTGCTTGTCCATGACTCCCCAGCATAATGGGAGAGCAATGGCACAGGTTTCATCGAGCGGTAAGCCGATTGGACGGCTTTGCTCCGTCAGCGTCTGAGGAAAGATGAATCGCTTAGCGCGCTCTTCTTCCATTACGCTGTTCCTTCAATACCAAATTAAGTATCTTATGGTGTCACGCCTGGTGCACGGGCACGGATAATGGCAAAGATAATACCGGTGATCACAAAGAACACAGGGATTAACACGAATGTCGCTGGGTTGTGATTACGTAAATACATTAAGAAGACCAGCACCACTTCCGCTAACATGAAGTAATAAATCAGGGTTGAATCTTCCCCGAAGCTCGCTTCCGCATCTTCACGACCTGCGGCCATTAAGTCATCCGCCGCCATTGCCCCTTTAGAGACTAAAAAGGCCATCATCGGTAAACCGATTAAACGGAATAAAGTTTTTCCCAGTTTAAAGTTCACCGCGTCAATAACACGTTTAAATAATCCTTTCTTACGGGCTGGCGTATTTTCGATAGTCAGTTGTGACATAGCTATTTCCTTGTTAATAGATGTTTCATTATTTTCAAAATAAACCCTTAAAGAGTATTAGATAGTAACTGAGCTTTTAGCTCGCTTTATTCCTTCATTAAACACAAAGAAATAAAGCGTGATAAAAACGAGGTAAATTGAATGCGCTACCGCCCCAGCCCGACAAATCCATTTTTTAATGGCAAAGTCTTCCCGCTGTCTTTTTATTTAACAGTTTATAAATTCAAAATAATTATTGAGAAACTAAATCCCAGTAACTTTCATTAATAAGTTCAATATTTTTTAGACTATGAATCACTCTTATTTTTAATTCTTCTTTTTTACTTCTTCCTGACTTTTTTGCTGCTGCGACAAGTAACTCTATTGACTTGTCGCTTATAACAATTGTTATACGTTTATGATTAAGATTTTCATTTAGCATAATAGTCTTCCAATTAACTAGAGTTAGACAATACAACAAAAATCAATACATCAGGGAGACAAGTGTCTCCAAATTAAGGGGGCAATTGTGACTATCATCACAAAAAAACACCCCAATCAGAATCAAACACTATTAATTTGGAAAAAATAAACCATAAAACCACAACATATCTAAAATAAAATTTTTTTATCTTGATTTTGATGTGCGTTGATTATATCAATGGTTTTTTTGTTAATAGAAGACAACCAGTTATATTTATACGATATAGCCATAAGATTTTTTTTATTAGATATACCAGTCCTGTCATAAAAACTGTATATATGCATCTCTATGATTTTTTTAGTCATATTTAAATAATTGCCTATCCACCGAATCGATTTTCCAAGAATAAAAAACCAAATAACCATCCATTCCTCTTCGCTGCATGCTAAATTAATTGGACTAACATTACTAAATTCATTAATAGGAAAATTTAAATCTTCATTTTCTATCTCACCAAGATTTAAAGTTCTCAGCAAATCTTCTCTAGAATTCAGATTGCTAAATAGTGACCATTTAGAAACCAAATATTGGTTTTTATTAAAATCTTTAATTACTGTATCAATGATAAATAATTTTTTTTCATGCTCAGAGATGGAATAAGCAAATGAAAAATTTTTTGGTGCTCTATTTTTAATAATTGATTCATCCAAGTTATGAATTAATTCTAATTTTTTATAGTTATCATATGACTTAAATTTTTTTACGATAGGAAGATTAAGGAGTGAAAAAAATGATTGATCACAATATTCATAAGAGTTTTCTGTATTTTTAATATACAAAAGGCTGGAATCTAGACGATTCGGCAGGTTCATAGAAAAAAGATCTTGAGATCTTAAGCCATAAGAAATAGCATTAGTATTAGGCATGTAACCACCCTCTAAAGTGTCGGTTATGTGTTTAGCTCAATAAGGGAGGTGCAAACTCCTTTATTGAGCGATTCTAAATTTTCATTTATAATATCTAAAGCAAATATACCTATATTTACATATTAAATCAATAATTATATTAACCTATTTATATGAAATAATTAAATTTTTAAACATTCAATTTAAACGCACTTAATTCTCATTTAAAACTATTTACTGTAACCCATCCTTTCGATTAAATCAGCTTAACTAGTTCACTTTCAATACTCCTCATCATTTAAAAAACCTCTCAACTTTCAAATATTACAATTTTCACCATATCTTGATTTTATCATATTCTCACCTTTAGAATATACAGTGATTAGTAATCAAAAGTCATAAAAGACGAAGATTGTAAAAAATATTTTAGTGAAAAAAATCACTTATCATTAATATCAAAAAATTGTTCAATCAGCTTTTCAGTTTCCTTTTTCATTTCTGCAATTCCTTCTCTAAAATCATAACGGCTATCTTCTTTTATTTCGTTAATATTAAATAGCATCTGAAAAATCATTTGAATACATTGACGCGTTTTTGCTGAATCTTCTAACATTTGTTTTTTATAGAGATCTTCCCATGTCATTCCGTCATCATCTTTTTCATCTGCCTTCTTTTTTAAATTCATCGTGACACGAACCCCAATATCCAGCATTTCTGAACAGACGCTTGACATATTTGCATCAGCATGGCTTGCACCATCCGCTCGCCGCTCATCAACGATTATTCTAATTGCATCATAAACTTTTTGTGACATATATACGTTTTGTCTTGCCATTTATTCAACCTATTTATTTTAGTGCTAATTAAGTGCCTATTGAATTAGATAGTATCATATTCATAGTGCTTTAGAAGTGCTAATCTTAAATTTTTTAAGCACTATATTAGTGCTAACATCTAGGCACTAATGAAGCACTGTAATTCGCAAATTATTGTTTTAACTTGATTAGCCACAAGATAGCCACAATACAGCACTAACTTAGCCACATTTCAGCACTCATTTAGCACTTAACACAAAGATTTTTAATATTTTCACTCATTAATTTTTAATTAACACCATGATTTAATGATAAATTCTTGCAAAATGAAATTTTGCGTGGGGTGTGATGTCTTTCTTTCAGAGGAGCGTATTTATTGCTCCTCGTTTCTTTTGGCTCGCATTAAAATAGTGCTTTATTTTTTAATTAAAATGGGCGATTCTGAGTTAAGCGTATTTATTATTTTATGGGGTTTACTATGCGAATGATCTGTATTCTCATTACGTTAATTTTCTCACCTTTTTCATTTTCGTTTAATTGCTATGATAAAGCAGGAAAAGATTATCAAATTGACCCTGATTTATTACGCGCGGTTGCCTTTCGTGAAAATTCATTCCAACCGAATGCAATTAATCAAGCATCGCCCACACGATACGCGATTGGATTAATGCAAATTCATTCGCAAAACTTTAATGAATTAGCGCAGTATGGCATTACCGAAAATCATTTAAGGTTAGATCCGTGCATGAATATTTATACAGGCGCGTTTTATCTCGCAAAGTTTATTCGCATACAAGGAGATATCTGGAAAGGCGTAGGGGCTTATAATGCAGGATTGAAAAAATCCGAGGCTCAAGAACAAAAAAGAAATCAATATGCGCTTGAGGTCTATCACATTTATCTTAACATTAAAAAAAATAACTAAACTTACTCCTTTTACTTTCTATTTTAAACGCTATAATCACGTTTAATATTAAGTAATGCATGTGGCTTAGTATTAAAACGAGAAACGCGCCTTTAGGCGCGCTTTCTTTAATAACTGGTTTTTCTTAATACTCGACCAATTTCTCCACCTATCCCATCATTCCCAATAATTTGTTCTCGTCCTATTTTGTATAATATTCCTTGATGATAATTTTCAACCGTCATTAGCGCGGTATCAAACTCATATGACTCGCCATATTTTTCAATCAATGATTTGATAGCCAATGCGATTATTTCATCACTGTAATCCCGATGTGTAAAAACATAATCAGCACCACCATAAACTACATTAAAAGGTGATGTCTCACTATAATGATAATCGGTATAACTATCAAAACGCGATGTTTCATATTTATTGATTATAGATTCGACTTCCTCCACTGTTGGACCATCTGACCATGAAACATGGTAAGTACTGTAGTATTGTTTACGAACTGAAAATTTTGTTTTTGGAAAATGTTTTTTTAACTCAGCACGGATATTTTTACCGACTATTTTGACTTTCTTATCTGAATTAGAGGTTATCTGTGTTAAGTGCGAATATTCTTTGTTGCTTTTTTGGAATTCGACACCTTGTTTAAATTCATTTATCTTTCGTTCTTCTTCGGCTTTCTCGGCTTGTTCATGTGCCTCAGCTTTTTCAATTAATAATTTAATGGTTTCTTTATCAACCGTTTCATTTTCAATTTTCCATTGTACGCCGTGTAAAATACTTTCCGGTAAACGATTTGATTTATTTCCATTAAAGAATACGATATCAAATTCCGCATTGCCCCCTGTGACCATAACATTATACATATTCTTGATACTTTGTGGTTTTTGCTCACCATAAATATTAACAATAACCCCCTTGCCGAGATGATATGAATTAGTGTAAACCACTTGACCAACTGATAATAATGTTTGCTGTTCCATATTCATTTACCTTTTTCTGATTTATTGATTGATGATGTTCAATGAAGCGCAAGCCTGAGACTTGCGCGGGATAGTGTTAATCAATGGCGTTTAATATTTTGGTTTGTGATTCAGGGGATAATGTGAAAATAAAATCCCGTAATTGATGAAAATAAGCAGAAATACGCTCACAATCTTCGTGATGCTCTTTTTCATAGGTCACAAATGAAAAATGACTTAACATCATTAAGGTGACAATAATCCCCGCTTCTTGAGCACTTACATCGTCCATAAATCCATTCGGTGAAGTGAGCATATAGCCTTTTGTCGGTTGCAGATAAAAACCGCCATTCGACAATGTATAAAAATCCCAATAGCCGCCGTTATAGGCTACGGCGTTCCGAGTCATCCAGTTATAGATTGCATTTTCAAAGGCAATACAGTACCGCCCTAATTTTGAAGGTAAAAATTTTAAACGAGCTTGAGCATTCTTCACCTCAATAGCGGTGATGACGGTTTCGTCTTTTACATTTCTTTCGTTAGATTCTCTCGCTGCAAGGTTTTGTTGTTGAGTCATTTTAGTGCCTCCTTTGGGTTAATGATTTCTTTCGTCGAGTTCCTGCGCTGCAAAGGGCGTGCATAGACGAAATGAGGAAGGAAGCAAGGGCGGAGGCAAAATTGTTGGAAAGCGCAGCGGCAAGAATTTTGGTGGAGTGCACTTTACCCTTGCTGGATGAGGAGTTGAGTCTATGTTTAAGCCCAAGCGGAGGGGCTTGGCGAAAGATTAACAACACAGTGGCTGAAAATGACACAACCCGACTTGCGGCGAGAGAATCGAACCGCAAGGCGTCCTTTGAGCTTAACAACGTTAAGCGGTTTATCAGGGGCAGCTCCCACAGGGAGCTTGCATCCCTGCCCTTTGCGCCACGCGTCAGCGTAAAAAGGCGCAGGGTTGGCGTTGTCGGATTGAGCCTGGCTCGATGCCAGGATTAAGCCGATGCGCAAAAAAAGGGGAACAAATCCCCTTGAAATAACGTGAATTAGGCTGTTAAAAAGGATTTAAAGCGAAATGAATTTAACATTAACATCGGGGTATACAGCGTTTGACGAACGTCCAGCGTTAAACTGTTGCCAATATTCACAATGGCAGGTATCCCCAATAATGCCAGTTGGACGTAGCACATTCGGGCGGCAACCTCATCAATATCGGTACACACTGCGATCATGTGCATTTGCGGATTAAAACCTTGTTGTAACACAGAATTGGCACAAGCAATGACCATTCCGCCCGCCCCGCACGTTGGCTCGGACACACTGATATAGCCATTTTGTTCAATTATCGCCCCACAATCCCCGATTATGAGATCACTCATGAGCTGGCTAACGTGAAATGGCGTGAAAAATTGTCCCCACGCCCCTTCGCCTAACTCAAGGGACATAAACACCGCCCCTAAAAAATCGGTGGCTTGCTGGTCTAAGGCGTTAACACAAAGGGCTAATAGTTTCGCGAACGCATCCAAATCAGCGCTTTCATAACGCGCAATCACGTTAAAATAGGTTTGTTCCAATTCAGGGCACTGTTTTACACTGTTTTCTAATGAAATCGCGGCAACATGAATAAAATCCCGAAATACATCTAAGCGACTGTGATAACGTGCGGTTTGATTAAATAATTGAATAAACTCGGTGTGAAAATCACGCTTTGACTTGGTGCGAGCCATTGTTAGGGTTGCTTTTTCGACTGTTTTGTCTGTCTTTGTGTCTATCTTACTGGGTGAGCCTGAGATGATAGGACTGGGTGTTTTCACAGGGTGGCTTAAATCTACATCAAAAAAACTCAATTGTGACATATCGACGCTCCAAAACTGCCCCTAAAAGGGGCAGTGAGTTAACTTAAATCCACGATTTACGCAGTTCCAAACAGCGCAAGAGTTGCCCCAAACAATGGTTATTCATTGCAGGGATGCGAACGGGCTGTTTGCGTTTAAGTTGTTTGTCGATATGTCGCGCCATTGCCCGATAGGTAGGCTCAATATCACTAATCGCGATATCGTGACGCATGACCCGACGTTTTGACGCGACGGGCATTTGGGGCTTTACAGGGTTGGCAGCGTATGCCATGATTGTTGAGTTCATAGGAGCTACTCCTTTGAGTGAGTTGATGCCGAGAGTTCCTGTGCGAAAGTCTCTCTCGGCTCGGATTAAGCAGGCGAAAGCCTGCTTTTTTCATTGTTGCGCCAGTAATCCAGCACAACGCACACGCGAAATAATTTGCGCGTGAGATAACGTTGATACATCCCTAAACGTGAAATAGCGCCCGTCCACTTTGACGAAAATGTCAGTCACGTTGCCTAAAAACATCTCTTGCAATTTAAAGGACTCCGTATTGTTATTGCCTTGCCAATCCAACGGGGGCATAACGGATAATGCATCCATAAATTGCATTAAGGTGATTTCTGTCGGGGCAGTTTTAGCCGCTTGTTCACGCCCTATCCAATACATCAATTCCGCGCTTTGGGTTTCTTGGTAACTGTCTGTTTCGTACTGCTCTAATGCGTGATACATATAAAAACTCCTTATTGATGGTTAATGGATAGAATCTCGTAGCGATAATTCCTACTCACTCTGATTAGTCAGTAGGAATTGTTCTTATTAGAATAATTAGATTTCTCCACAGCCAGCGGGACAACAATCTATGGCAATGCCGTGTGAGCAAATTCCCAAGTCAAAATCATTTTCAATTTCTTCTGTTGTATCAAACGGCTGATAACCCAGTTTTTTTGCAATTAGGATGGCTTTTTTATGGTGTCTGTTTGGTAAAGCGTTTATTGCTCTATCTACCAATTGGTTAAATCGTTCCTGAAATAAAACATCACTTAATCCGCATCCTTTAGACGCTTCTTTGTGGGCTTGTTCGCATTTTGCTACCCAACTGTCTTTATTGAAATTTTTGAGCTTCATATTTTTTCCTTTAAAATTATCTTTCTGAAGATTCAGGAGCGGCGGTTTTGACGTTCTCCGAAGGCATCCTGGTTTACCTGCGAGTTTTAAATCATCTCTCTGTGAGTTCTTTCGCGGCAAGGGCGTGCATAGCTGAGACGAGGAAGGAAGCAAGGGCGGAAGCAAAATTGTTGGAAAGCGCAGCGACAAGAATTTTGCTGGAGTGCACTTTACGCTTGCTGTATGACGAGTTGAGGCTATGTTTAAGCCCGAGCGGAAGTACTTACAGAGAGATAAAAACCTGTAGATAAGGATGAATTCGGCCGACACGCAACGCGTGGCGTCCTTAACGGCCGTGCGAAGCACGAAATGCCGTGCAGTTAGGTTTCGCTTGCTATCCGAAGGACAGAGACGCTTGCGGCTCTGCGGAAACCCATTAGTAAAACGAATGGCGTTGGAGTGTAGGCGACAGCTCGATAACGTCGAGCTGCCGTAGGAACCCATTAGGGGTTATTGTATTTTTTTGATAAATGAAGTTTGATTTAAACTTTTGCTAAAAATCTTCATCTCATTGTTTTTACAACTAAAAACAACGATATGTAATCGCGACCTCAGTAAAATCTCATTTTTTTTTAATAAAACCCACGGCTCTCAAACGCAAAGACTAGCGGATTATCCCCGTTTTTAGAAAGATAAAGGGCTGTTCGGGTTTACCCGAACAGCCCTTTATTGCTTTCGTTCTTCAACGGTTCATAACGGTCGATGACACTCCCCACAATAGACGGTTTTTAGGGAGGTTAATCGCACACCACCCAACGGTGTACTGTTATCCGTCATCTCCCCATTAAAGGCATCATTGCCCCGACTCGAAGTGATATGCAGCAGATAAAAAGGAGCCATTGTAATAACAATGAACACATTGTGTGTGTTTGCTTTTTAATTGCATCATCAACTCACTAATTGGCTCTCAACCTTAAAATAGCACAAGACTGGTTGCCAAAAACGCGCCTTTAACGTCCTGACTCGAGGGGGAATAATAGGTGGCATAGCCTTCTCTAGGCACCGCCTTGTAATAACCCACGTTGATATCTTCACAGGCTAACCACGTTTCACGGTCACTCTGTGAAATTTCATTAGCCGCAATCGCTGAGTTAATGACCGTTTCTTTTGTGTGCTCGCCTCGCATCATTAGCACCAAACTGTCTTCAGTTTCGAGTAAAACCACATTCCATTCATTCATCGTCAACGCCCTTTTAACCGATTAATTTATTGGGAATGGCATAATTATCCAGTAATTGCTCACCGTATGATCGGGTATCGATATCGTCATTGAAATCCAAGAGAGCCGACCACAACGGGGCAAAATCAAGGTATTTTCGTAAGTTTAAATTGTTAAATCGCGTCGTCCAGTTTACAAGCAATTCAATCAAATCATACTCTTCAATCCCATCATGATTAAACCGGTTGTACCACGATTTAAATTCACTGGGGGTAATAAAGGCTAACTCAATTTCAGCTTGAGCTAATCGATTTTGATACTGTTGCTGCGCTTTAATTTGGGCTTTTTGTCGGGCACGGCTCACAACTTGGACTTGAGACTGAATTTTTCGCCCCTGCCGTTCACGGTCGCGGTAATCCAGCTCAGGAAAAAAATCGCGCACATGATGATCACACAACGGCAACGGACAAATATAACCACGGGACTGAATAAACGTATCAAGGGCGGCAAGATAGCGATTTTTTGACGGCATTTCACGTTTATCATCAAAAGATAACACCAACGTAAAGTGCAAATCTTTAGCGGTTATTGCCCCTTTATTGCCCGTAAAAAAGCGAATTAACGCACACGCATACGGATAGCGTTTTTGGTATTGCCCTTTTTGCATTTTATCTTCGACAAAAAGGATGGCTTTAGCAGCGGCATATTGACGGTCATTAAAAGGCACAAGGGATAAATGGTTAGGAATGGTTGTCATGATGTTCCACACTGCCCTTTTCAGGGCAGTGTCTCCATGTTGATTATTCAGCGTTATCGATATCGGTGTTATGGGTGACATTACGTAGACATTCAGGCAACCACCTCCCAGGCTTCAACATATCTTCGGCTAATTGAGCGGCATCCCCCTTTTTCATCCCTGAGACATCAAAACCTTTCCCTGTAAATCCATCACTGTTTAAACACGCCCTGATTTGCTCTTTACTGATACGCCCAAAGAAATTCGCTTTGGTTGGCTGCCACCACTGGCGGAAATCGAAGGCAATCGCCTGTTCAATTGGACGCAAGGCTTTAGCTAACGTGTTATCATGCGGAGCCTGATGGTTCACTTCATTTAGGGTTTGTGCGGAACAAAACGCCAGTAATGCGACTAAATCCGCTTGCTCCCATGACAACAACCATGAGAAATCCGCTTGCCATGCGTCGGGGAGACGGGCAGACCATGACTCAAATTGCGTATTTAATAATTGCAATGCTTCACTGTCTTGGGCGGTCGGGGCATTTTTGAGTAACTCCTCTTGAGAGCGTGAAAAATTAATGTTAAACGCGGTTTTGGCATACGGAGAGCCAAACACCTGAATACACGCATCGTGAACTAAAATCGCCAGTGCCACATTCGGGTGCTGAGTTAATGCGGCTTGTACTGCTAATGTGCGCTCGGAAGAGAGACTTTTATACAATGCTGCACTGTAGGTAGAAACCGTCTCAACTTGAGTCGTTGATTGCCCACTCAGATTTTCAGTGGTACTTTCCTCTTCGCTGTTCTGCGTTTCCTGCTGCTCTAGGTCAATCACACCACGAACCACACACGGCTCACCGTCACGGTCGAGGTAGACCACTATCCCTTTTGTTGCCTTTTCATCCTCCAACCAAGCTAAAATCGCACAACGGTCATCACTGTCTTCCACCAAACTTTCGTACTGAGATGTACAGTCTTCCAATTGCTCTTCTAACTGACGTTGTTTCTCACTATCCGTTTCTTGGTCAGCAAGTTGTTCTAATGACTCAACTTGTGCATTAAGTTCATCAATTTGCGTTTGCCATGTCGGTTTGAAATCCTTGTTACGACTGCTGCTTAATGTGAATTTATGGCTTTCATCCCCGTAGAAATTAGGGCGTTCTAGGCGTGCTAAGCTCCATTGCCAACCCTCAAAATCGGCTAACAGCTCCGCACAGACAGTGAGTTTATCGAGTGCCAATTTTTCTAATAGTGGGGCGTTTTCAATAAATCCGGCTTCGGTAAAGAGATCAATTTCAAGAGTTCCTCCTGCTTGCTCGTAGGTATCCAACCCCACAAACTTCACCAGTCGATTATTTTCGACGGGGGTTTTGGTTTCTTCAATCGCTTCACGTAAGTAACGTGGCTCTTTTTTCCAACCCATTGCATTGTTCCATACCATGACTTGGCGGTCATGGTCAGGCGTTCCGGCTAACGCTTGCAGCTGGTCTAAGGTGATATTATCCGCATCTAATTCGGCTAACAGCTCGGGCGCCATATTGGCCAAACGCAGACATTTTTTCACGTGGTGAGTGCTAAACCCTAATAAGTCACCGATTTCAGACGCATTTTTCCCTGTTTTTTGTAGCTCGATAAACGCATGAAGTTGGTCGGCTGGATGCATGGCTTCACGTTGGCTGTTTTCCGTCAGGGAAATAATCAGCGCATCGGACTCTGAAACCACTTTGACAGGCACAGGGAAACTCGACGCTAAATGTCCTTTTGCAACCAATTGCTGTAACGCCAGTAAACGACGTTGACCCGCAGCAACCCCGTAGACGTCATTGTCCATCGGGTAAACCACCAAGTTTTGTAACACCCCGACCGCTTGAATACTGTCTGCCAGTTCTGACAAGGCTTTTTCATCGATTGGGCGTTTACGCACATTGAGTTCACTTTGTACCAATACCGATAACGGCAATACATGTGCTTCCATGCTGTCTAACGCCTGATAAATCGCGTCGGCCTGTGCGGATTTTGTGCCTTTTTTCGCTTTACGTTGTTTTGGGTTAATGATAGTTTCTAATGTAGACATAATTGATACCTCTATTGTTTTAATGTGTCTTTGCTAAGGGAGGCTCATGAACTCCCTTAACACCTAAGATGCCTGAATGAGTTCAGGACGCAGATAGAACATGTTGTTTAAATTGTCACTAAAGCCAATCGGATAGCCGTCTTTCATAAAAATACTGTTGGAATCGAATGCATCACTGTGCAGCGTGATTTCTTCGTCGTATAACTCCGGTGAAACACCCCCCTCGAATAACGCCAATAACCGTGTTAACGGCGCAATGTAATGCAATAAATCCGCTTTTTGGTCATGCGTCAGTGGGGTTTTAACCCTTCTTTCGTTAGATTCTGGAGCTGCAAGGTTTTGATGTGATGACATTTTTGAATCCTCCTCGGTGTTAATGATTTCTTTCGTTGAGTTCCTCCGCTGCAAAAGCCGTACATAGCCGAGACGAGGAAGGAAGCAAGGGCGGAAACAAAATTGTTGGAAAGCGCAGCGACAAGAATTTTGGTGGAGTGCACTTTACGCTTGCTGTATGACGAGATGAGGCTATGTTTTAGGCCAAGCGGAGGGACTCGATGAAAGATTAATCACACAGGTGATGAAGATGACAGCACCCGACTTGCAGCGAGAGAAGCGAACGGCAAGTCGCCATTAACGCTTAGCAACGCTAAGCAGTGAATCAGGGGCGGTCCCTCAGGGAGCTGCACCCCTGCCCTTTGCGCCACGTTGAAAACGTACAAAGGCGCAGCGGTTGACCTTTCAAGCCAGTTGTCCCCATTTTCCACATTTGGCGAACCAGTGAACGAGCCCCAAAAAGGCGCGAGAACGAAAGTGTACGGGGAACCTGCGCCAACTGTGTGTAAATGGGGTCAATCCGGCGTTCGGCTTAAGCCTGGCTCAATGCCAGTATGAAGCCGTTGCCCCATAACTCAAAAAAGGCGTATCCACAAAAACAGTGGATAACTTGAAATAGCCCTGTTAGTAACAGGGATAATAGTTTGATTAATGAATGAATATCAAAAGTGCTTAAAAAAACATCAACTGGTGATTAGCATTTGACGATAGGAATGTCCGAAAATTGCGTTGTCCAACGCGGCGAAAGAAATTGCTGTTTCATTTTCCATAAGGCAGATTGCGATTGTATTCCCTGGCCTGCAAACCAGATAGCGCCTTTTCCATGATTTATTTGGTCAATCGTCCGCATTAATTCGCCACTTTTGCGAAATACCTGACCATTCTCAAACAAATTCAATTGCACTTCCCCTGAAGGAGAAAATTCACTGAGCAATATGCCACTTTTACTGTATTTCACATTGGGGAGCCAAAGTCGCTCAAACAAAGAAACAGCCGCCTGAATAATCTCGCGCGTATCTTGTGTGGGATAAACGAGCACTTGGGTTTCTTGTCGATAATAGTGCGGTTCATGATGAGAAAAATGGCTACTCTGTACCCACAATGTGACTAACCGACAATACTGTTTTTCTTCACGCAGTTTTTCTGCTGCACGTTCAGCAAACGCACACACCGATTGGCGAACTAACTCGTAGCCCATGACTTTATGGCCAAACGAACGAGAGCAAATAATTTGTTGCTTGGCGGGTGCGATTTCTTCCAACTGAAGACACGATTCTCCGTTCAACTCTCGTACCGTTCGTTCTAAAACGACGGAATACAGTTTACGTGCCTGGGACGTTGGCAGCCGACTTAAATCCAGGGCAGTTTCAATCCCATTTTGATTTAAGCGTTTTGCCAGTTTACGGCCAATCCCCCAAACGTCTCCGACTGGCACTAATCCCATGAGTTTTTTTGACGGCTGGGCGCACTTAAATCGACAACTCCGCCTGTTTTTTTCCTGTTGTACCCCAATGCCCTCGATTCCAACTTGAATTATCTTAAATTTTTTGAGTACTAACGGATGTTATAATTCTCACAATGAACTCTGTAAATATTGTATTTATCATTAACATCTAATTTTAAGGCTAATAAATTTTGCTAATACAGCATAGCCTAACTTATAAAATCTAATTTACTCATTTTCACGTAACCAATCATCGACAAACTGGCTGATTATATCTTTAATAGTTGTATTCTGTTTAGCACAAGCAGCTTTAAAGCGAGTCTGAACATCTTCATCCAAATCAACATTAATTCTCTTTGTTTTACCTTTATTTGTGAGAATACTATCTAAATCACGATGTTCACCAAACTTCATTTTATTAATATTGCTTTCTACTTTTTTCAGAGCCATTTTCTATCCCCTTGAATTATTTTACTATTATAAATATAAATGCAAAATATATGTTTATGTGTTTATGTGTTTATGTGTTTATGTGTTTATGTGTTTATGTGTTTATGTGTTTATGTGTTTATGTGTTTGTGTGTTTGTGTGTTTACCCAAGGATATTAATAATCTCTTTTGTTAATACCTCAATTTCACCTTTAGAAGCACTATCGCTTGATTCAAAAACACTATCACCTTGTAAGATAGATTTTATATATACCTGCCGCTGAGATATTGCTGTTTTTAATGTTTGAATTCCTAGCTCTTTTAGATTTTCCTTCAAAACATTAAGCATGGTGGCTTGATCAATTTTTCTGGTAATAAGAAATCGTGACTCCACCTTTCGATTATAAGATTGAGCTTCAAGAACTGCGGTTACACTTCCAGCCGCTGAAAAATCTAGCGGGCTTGGTGTCACAGGAATAATAACTAAATCACTGACCATAACAGCCGCTGAAGTTATAACGGATAAAGAACCTGCGCCATCCACAATCACATAATCAAAATCACTTAGATCTTTACGAATACTATATACATCCTTTTCTGACGATGCGGTATAGACATCAAAACAACAGCTCCCATCCTTACTCCAATTTGTTAAGCTCATTTGCGGATCTGTATCAACAACAGCTAAATTAAATCCAGTTCTTTTCATTGCGGTAGCAATATTGATAACAGCAGTAGTTTTACCTGAGCCACCTTTAGGGTTTAAAAAAGAAACTATTTTCATATCTACCTCAGTTAAATAAGCACAAAAGCATCATCCATCATGTGTTTATGTGTTTATGTGTTTATGTGTTTATGTGTTTATGTGTTTATGTGTTTATGTGTTTATGTGTTTATGTG
>NZ_JBSICD010000029.1:0-59695 GCF_058246155.1 Providencia sp. UF-183
TGGGGTATCGCCAAGCGGTAAGGCACCAGGTTTTGATCCTGGCATCCCCAGGTTCGAATCCTGGTACCCCAGCCATCCTTCTCTCTCTTCCTGATATAATTTTTTCAATTCTCTTATTTTGATTATCACTTTTATTGATAAATTAAACCAAGTTTAAAAAATTAGGTGATAAATCCATTTTTTTTACTGAATCCCATTTTTTTGCACAGTTATTTGCATGTTTATGCATATTTTCAGTCGAAACGCACCCTTTATTAGTACTTTTTATTTTATTAAATCCCGCGCTTACTAATTAACCAGTAGCTTAATCGTTTAAAATGTTAACCATGCAACATTTCACCTATAAAATTTACCTTTACATAACTTTTCTATTAAATCTGTGACTTTAATCATTTCTATTTAACTGTTGAAAGTGGTAATCTGCGCTCGAATTGTAGTTAGGTATGATTGGTGGCTAAAAGGTTTATACACTTAAGTCGCCAGAAAACTCACTCCCATCTTCCGTTCCATTAATTAGTTCTCAAAAACTCAAATAAAAGTTTTAAACCTAATAATTATAAATTGCCAAAACGCAACATTTTTACAGAGAAAATTTATGCGAAACATGATAAAGCAACCAATATATAAAATCTTATATGTTCAGGTCATCGTAGCCATCGCCTTAGGTATCGCGCTAGGCCACTTTTTCCCAGACATCGGAGAATCATTAAAACCACTTGGTGATGCATTCATCAAAATCGTTAAAATGATTATCGCGCCTGTTATCTTCTTAACTGTGGTAACGGGTATTTCAGGCATGTCAAATATGAAGGCTGTGGGTAGCGTTGCGGGTAAAGCAATGCTTTATTTCATTACCTTCTCAACTATTGCACTCATCATTGGTCTCATCGTGGCGAACGTTATTCGTCCCGGTGATGGCTTAAATATAGACCCTGCAACCCTTGATAGTGCCAAGGTAGCAGGTTACGTTGCCAAAGCACACGAATCTTCTATTGTTGGCTTCTTGATGAATATCATCCCTGATACCGTCATTAGCCCATTGGTAAACGGTAACATTCTTCAAGTTCTGTTCATTGCGGTTATCTTCGGATTAGCATTAGCAGCAACAGGCAAGCACGGCGAGCCAATTGTTAAGTTACTGCAAAACTTCTCTGAGCCCGTCTTCAAAATGGTTGCGATGTTAATGAAACTCGCACCAATCGGGGCATTCGGTGCAATGGCGTTTACCATTGGTAAATATGGAATTTCATCTATCGGTAACTTAATGATGCTGATAATGACGTTCTATATTACCTCTCTCCTGTTTGTCATTTTAGTCTTAGGCGCAGTTGCGAAATATAACGGCTTCTCAATCATTGAATTGATTAAATACATCAAAGATGAGTTGTGGTTAGTTTTAGGTACCTCTTCTTCTGAAGCGGCACTGCCAAGCTTAATGAGAAAAATGGAGCACGCAGGGTGTGAAAAATCCGTTGTGGGCTTAGTGATCCCAACCGGTTATTCATTCAACCTTGATGGTACCAACATCTATATGACTATGGCGGCACTGTTTATCGCACAAGCCACCAATATTGAGCTCACCATTTGGGAACAAATCTCCTTGCTGCTCGTTGCCATGATCAGTTCAAAAGGTGCCGCAGGCGTAACAGGTGCAGGGTTCATTACCTTAGCCGCAACGCTGATGGTTGTGCCGAGCATTCCAGTTGCAGGTATGGCCTTGATTCTTGGGATTGACCGCTTCATGTCAGAGTGTCGAGCATTAACCAACTTAGTCGGTAATGCCTGTGCATGTATCGTGGTTGCTCGTTGGGAAAAAGAGTTAGACACCGAGAAACTAGCGCATGCATTCTCAGCGAAAAATGAAACGTTAGACTCCGTTATCACTGAAGATGACAGTATCAACACAGATGTGCCAAACGTTCAGCCTGTTGATTTAGCAAATAATAAATAATCTGCTGGATTGATAAACAAATAGGCCGCTAATCAGCGGCCTATTTTTATTGTTGGTGGTTATTTATAACCCTAGCGCATATTTTAGCGCGAGTTTTTTCGCTTCACCGGCCCTTTGAGCCGCCATCAACCCAAGGTTTCTAAACATTTTTAAGCCGGGTAGATTCTCGCTAAATGCCATATAAAATACATCCATCCCTGCTTGCATCACCAAATTATCAGGCAAACGGCGGCGCTGGTAGCGTTTTAAAACATCCACTGAATACCAAGGCTGCAAATATTCACGCGCATAGCTCACCACATCCAGCAAACTCTCTACATCACGGTAGCCTAAATTAACCCCTTGCCCTGCTAACGGGTTGATCGTATGCGCAGCATCACCAATCAGCGCTAAGCCATCCATCACATAGCGGTTAGCATGGTGGCGCGTTAAGGGGAATGCCCCTGATGCAATCGCAGTCACCTTACCCAAGCGCTCAGGAAACGCTTCAGAAATCGCACCAGTGAGTTGTTCCATGGACATACTCTGTAAGCGCCTGATCTTTGCAGGGCTGTCATACCAAACCAATGAAGCCCAATTATCATATAACGGTAAAAATGCACGCGGCCCTGAGGGAAAAAACTGCTGCCATGTTTTGTCTTGCTGAGGTTGTTCGGTTTGAATGGTAATCAACATACAAGATTGGCGATACTGCCAGCCGCGGCTACCGATCCCTGCCATTTTGCGCACTTGGGAGTTTGCGCCATCTGCACCCACAACCAATTTCGCCTCTAACAGGCGGTTATCATCAAGCGCTAATCGCCACTCTTTTTGGTTTTTAGGTTGATATAAATTCACCAACTTTGCAGGGCAAACTAACTCTAAGTTGCTATATTTTTCGCATTCCTGCCACAAAGCGAGCTGTAACACTCGGTTTTCAACCATAAAACCGAGCTCAGGTAAACCTAAGCTTTGGGCGTCAAACACCACATTGCTTTCAGGCTCCTCCCATGTTTCCAACTGGCGATAAGGAACACTGCGCATGGCTTCAACATGCTGCCATGCACCGAGTTGCTTTAATAATTCGACGGATGCACGGCTAATCGCCGAAATGCGAACATCTGGGGTACTGTGTGGCTCAAATAGTGCAGGTTGTGCCTTTTCAAGCAAAGCCACCTTCATCCCTTCTTGGGCAAAGCCCAATGCCGCCGCTGCGCCTGTCATTCCCGCGCCGACTACGACAACATCATAAGATTCGATTTGTTTATTCATCACATTGGCCACTATTTACGAATTGATTGCCGTATTGTATCGAAAATTTATTGCCCTCGCAGACAATATCTCCACTTGAACTCTAGTCACTGAAGCCCCAAATGAATACAATACGTCCTAATTTTTAAAACAATAGGCAAATTGCCTGCCCTTAAATTTCGTGAAGTGATATTATTTCTCGCTATCTTTGCATTTATTCCATCATACAATGATGTCCTTAATCAAAATGCAAACGAGTTCCCAAAAGAGGGTAGGACTTTGGATTTACAACGCGTTTCGGGGTCCATTACACTAGCCGCTTCGAAAACACCGGATATACGACATGTCGACGAATAAAAAGTTATACATTAAAACGTGGGGCTGCCAAATGAATGAGTATGACTCATCCAAAATGGTCTCTTTATTAGAAAGCACCCACGGTTATCAGCTAACTGAAGTTGCTGAAGAAGCAGATTTACTCCTGCTTAACACCTGCTCAATTCGGGAAAAAGCCCAAGAAAAAGTCTTCCACCAGCTTGGTCGTTGGAAGTTTTTTAAAGATAAAAACCCTGACATCATTATTGGTGTCGGTGGCTGCGTGGCATCCCAAGAAGGGGATTTTATCCGCCAGCGTGCGCCAAGTGTTGACATTGTTTTTGGTCCACAGACATTGCACCGCCTGCCTGAAATGATCAACCAAGTACAAGGTACTCGCAGCCCAGTTATTGATATCAGCTTCCCTGAAATTGAGAAATTTGATCGCCTACCAGAACCGCGTGCTGAAGGCCCAACCGCATTCGTTTCTATTATGGAAGGCTGTAATAAATACTGCACTTTCTGTGTGGTGCCTTACACCCGTGGTGAAGAAGTCAGCCGCCCTTGTGACGATATCTTATTTGAAATCGCACAGTTAGCCGCACAAGGCGTACGTGAAGTTAACTTGCTGGGTCAGAACGTTAATGCTTATCGCGGTGAAACTTTTGACGGCGAAATTTGCTCATTTGCAGAATTACTGCGTTTAGTCGCCGCTATTGATGGTATCGACCGTGTTCGCTTTACCACTAGCCACCCAATTGAATTTACTGACGATATCATCGAAGTTTACCGTGATACGCCTGAATTAGTCAGCTTCTTGCACCTGCCTGTACAAAGTGGTTCTGACCGCGTTCTGACAATGATGAAACGCGCTCACACTGCACTCGAATATAAAGCCATTATTCGCAAACTGCGCGAAGCGCGTCCGGGTATTCTGATCAGTTCTGACTTTATTGTTGGTTTCCCGGGTGAAACGACTGATGATTTTGAAAGAACCATGAAACTGATTGCAGACGTCAATTTTGACATGAGCTACAGCTTTGTCTATTCAGCACGCCCAGGTACGCCAGCGGCAGATTTACCTGACGATGTTACTGAAGATGAGAAAAAACAGCGTCTATACTTACTGCAACAACGTATTAATCAGCAGGCATTGAGCTTCAGCCGCCAAATGGTGGGCACCGTTCAACGTATTTTAGTTGAAGGAACATCCCGTAAAAACGTGATGGAGCTTTCTGGTCGTACCGAAAATAACCGCGTGGTAAATTTTGAAGGTACCCCGGATATGATCGGTAAATTTGTGGATGTTGAAATTGTGGATGTCTATACCAACTCATTACGCGGTAAAGTCATTCGTACAGAAGATCAAATGGGTCTTCGCGTTCATGAATCGCCAGCGTCTGTTATTGCACGTACCCGTAAAGAAGATGAGCTAGGTGTTGGTCGTTTTCAACCCTAAGCCACAACCATAGGATATTCAGTGACTGAGACAAAAAATTTGCAAATCGCAACACAAGAAATCTTTCTAGAACCCGCAGATAACCAACGTTTAATGAGCCTCTGCGGGCCATTTGACGATAATATCAAGCAGCTAGAACGCCGCCTTGCTATCGAAATTAATCGCCGTGATAACCGCTTTAAGTTATCGGGTAAGCCGCTGAATGTTCAAGCGGCAAGCAAAATTTTGCGTCAACTGTATGTCGATACCGCGCCTGTGCGCGGTGTTATTCCTGATATCGACCCTGAAAACATTCACTTAGCCATTTTGGATAGTCGCGTTTTAGAGCAATCCGCCGAAAGCGTTCCAGACTACGGCAAGGCGGTGAATATCAAAACCAAACGTGGCGTGATAAAACCTCGCACACCAAACCAAGCGCAATACATTGCCAATATTTTGGATCATGATATTACCTTTGGTATTGGCCCTGCGGGAACGGGGAAAACCTATTTAGCGGTCGCTGCCGCGGTCGATGCCTTAGAACGCCAAGAGGTTCGCCGCATTCTGCTTACGCGCCCAGCGGTTGAAGCGGGTGAAAAGCTCGGTTTCTTACCCGGAGATTTAAGCCAGAAAGTCGACCCGTATTTACGCCCGCTTTATGATGCCCTGTTTGAAATGTTAGGCTTTGAAAAGGTTGAAAAACTGATTGAGCGCAACGTTATTGAAGTGGCCCCACTGGCGTATATGCGCGGTCGGACATTAAATGATGCGTTTATTATTTTAGATGAAAGCCAAAACACCACCATCGAACAGATGAAAATGTTTTTGACGCGAATTGGGTTTAACTCCAAAGCGGTTGTGACTGGGGATATCACCCAAGTCGACTTACCGCGCGGCAGTAAATCAGGTCTGCGTCACGCTATTGAAGTGCTGTCTGGCGTAGATGATTTAAGCTTTAATTTCTTCCACAGTGAAGACGTGGTTCGCCACCCTGTCGTTGCCAAGGTTGTTATGGCCTACGAAGCGTGGGAAGAGCAAGATAGCAAGCGTCGCCAACAATTACGTGAAGAAAAAGAACAGCAAAAAGAGCTGGAAAAGCAGGAAAACCAATAAATGAGTGACGTCATTCTCGATTTACAAATTGCGTGTGAAAACCCTGAAGGTTTGCCTTCTGAAGCACTTTTTGAGCGCTGGTTAGCCGCTGTATTACCTAAATTTCAAGCACAAAGTGAAGTTACAATTCGTATTGTGGATGAAGCGGAAAGCCACCATTTAAACCTGACTTATCGCGGAAAAGATAAACCAACCAACGTGTTATCTTTTCCTTTTGAAGCGCCACCTGAAATTGAACTTCCCCTGCTCGGCGATTTAATTATTTGCCGCCAAGTGGTTGAGCAAGAAGCCATTGAACAACAAAAAAGTGCCGAAGAACATTGGGCACATATGGTGGTTCACGGCTGCTTGCATTTGTTAGGTTATGACCATATCGAAGATGATGAAGCCGAGGAAATGGAAGGTTTAGAAACGGAAATCTTGGCAGAATTGGGTTATGAAGACCCCTATCTTGCGGAAAAAGAGTGACCTAACTATAATTTTTTCAGGTGTCTTTGACGAAGAAAGCATTATTTTACAAAAAACTGACGGTAATTTTGCAGATAAACCGTCGGTTTTATGCTAAAAAAGAATGAAGTAAGCTGTTTTTATTAACTAACCAACACTCTAAATACTTTATGTGCTCACTTTTTGTTTAACAAAATAGCACAAGCCAGCCAACAACGCTGCGGTTCGATATATGACGAGTAACGACTATTTAATACTCTAAATAATTCGGATTGCGGCTAGGCGGCCAGCGAGGATACCCGATGAGCATACATAAGTATGTGATTCGGGTAGCCGAGTGCAGCCAACAACGCTGCGGTTCGAAGTATGACGAGTATTTTTTGAGGAAAAAAAAATTAACCGCCATGAGCGACGATAACTCTTCGAGTAGCGATAACCCCGGTCCTAAGAAAGGGTTCTTTGCACTGTTAAATCACCTTTTCCATGGTGAACCTAAAAATCGTGATGATTTAGTCGAATTAATCCGCGACTCAGAACAAAACGATTTAATCGATCCTGATACCCGTGAAATGCTTGAAGGGGTTATGGATATCGCGGATCAGCGCGTGCGCGACATTATGATCCCGCGTTCCCAAATTGTTACCTTAAAACGTAACCAAACGCTTGATGAGTGCTTGGATGTCATTATTGACTCTGCTCACTCGCGCTTCCCTGTTATCAGCGAAGACAAAGACCACATTGAAGGGCTATTAATGGCAAAAGACTTACTGCCATTTATGCGTACAGATGCTGAGCCTTTTAGTATCGACAAAGTCTTGCGCCAAGCGGTTGTTGTCCCTGAAAGTAAACGAGTAGACCGATTACTCAAAGAGTTCCGTTCCCAACGCTACCATATGGCTATCGTTATCGATGAGTTTGGTGGTGTTTCTGGTCTTGTGACCATTGAAGATATTTTAGAGTTGATTGTGGGTGAAATTGAAGACGAATATGACGATCAAGACGACGTCGATGTTCGCCAGTTGAGCCGTCATTCTTATTCTGTCCGTGCATTAACGCAGATTGAAGATTTCAATGACGCTTTCAATACTCATTTTAGTGATGACGAAGTGGATACCGTTGGTGGGTTGGTCATGCAAGCCTTTGGTCATTTGCCTTCCCGCGGAGAAACCATCACAATAGATAATTATCAGTTTAAAGTTGCTATGGCAGACAGTCGCCGAATTCTTCTGCTTCACGTGAAAATTCCAGACGATGCGCCAGTTCCTACTTTGGAAGAAGAACAGACTTAATGAACTCAACGTCTATGTATCAAAGTCAGTGGTTGCGGTTACTTCTGGCTTTATTATTCGGAGCCAGTGGAACACTGGCTTTTTCGCCTTTTGACATCTGGCCTGCCGCACTTCTCTCAATTCTATTTCTCCAGCTGCTCACCTTAGAGCGCAATGCAAAACAATCTTTTGCGATTGGTTTTGCATGGGGGCTTGGCCTGTTTGGCAGTGGCGTCAATTGGGTTTATGTCAGCATCGCTGATTTTGGTGGAATGCCGGGGCCGATCAACGTCTTTATTGTTATTTTATTAGCTGCTTACCTTTCCCTTTATACTGGCCTATTTGGCAGTTTATTGGCCAAACTTGCCCCTAAAGCCAATATTTGGCGTTTAGTTTTTGTCGCCCCTGCTCTATGGCAAGTCACTGAATTTCTGCGTGGTTGGGTATTAACTGGCTTTCCATGGCTACAATTTGGTTATAGCCAAATTGATGGGCCGATGAAAGCTCTTGCCCCTGTATTTGGGGTAGAAATGATTACATTGCTGTTATTTAGCATCAGTGGTCTGTTAGTGCTCGCTATCCTGCGCCGCAGCTTTATCGCGCTCGCTGTGGCTGCTGTCTTAATTTTTGCTCCATTAATTGCCAAAAATGTTCAATGGTTTACCCCCCTTGAAGACAAAAAAATGGAAGTGGCACTGGTTCAAGGCAATATTCCCCAATCGATGAAATGGGAAGCCAGCTTTTTACAAAAAACCAAAGACACCTATATGGAGCTTTCTCGCCCTTATATTGGTAAAGCGTCTTTGATTATTTGGCCTGAATCGGCAGTGCCTTCCGTTGAGCTCGACAACCAAACATGGCTAAAATCCCTCGACCAATTATTAGCAGAGTCGAACACTCAGTTAATCACAGGTATTGTCGATGCACGTCCGATGGACGGTGAATACACTTTCTATAATACAATCATTGTATTAGGGGATAAAAAACCGTATTTATATCCGTCTAAAAACCGTTATAACAAACACCATTTAGTGCCATTTGGTGAATATGTGCCTTTAGAAGATTTACTTCGCCCTATCGCCCCGTTCTTTAACTTGCCAATGTCGGGTTTTAGTCGTGGCGATTATGAACAAGCGCAATTAGCAGTAGGTAATATTCATCTAACGGCGGCTATTTGTTATGAGATTATTTTAGGTACGCAGGTCAGGGATAACTTTAAACCTGATAGCGACTACTTACTTACTGTTTCAAATGACGCGTGGTTTGGAAAATCTATTGGCCCTTGGCAGCACTTCCAGATGGCACGGATGCGTTCTTTGGAATTGGGTCGCCCACTGTTACGCTCAACCAATAACGGTATTACTGCGGTGATTAGTGCGGATGGTTCTATTCAGGATATGCTTCCTCAATTCAAAACTGCCACACTTGCTACAGAAGTAACGCCTACGACAGGGTTAACCCCTTATGCACGTTGGAGTAACTACCCAATGTGGGGAACGGTTGTTGTGTTTGGTGTGCTTGGTTTTGCGATGAACCGACGCCGTAAGCACTGAGTTATTAATCAGCCTCAATAGTCAATAAGCATCTATTGAGGCTGATGATATTAAACTAAGCAATGAGTTGTCCTTGTATATCCGCAATCCCCACTGTCACAATACACCCCGCGTTAAATTGCAAAAAATCCTCTTCAATGCCATCTGAAAAAATCACGCCGTTATCAGGCATTAGAGACTCCAGTGATAACGGGCTATTAGGCTCTATCGTTCCAAACACCCACTTTGTACCCGTTGTTTTACTTAAGAATGGCTCTCTCACGCTAAACTGTAACTTGCTCTCTCCCCATGCAAACCCATTCCCAAGCGGGTGGTTTTTTGTGCCTGTAATAGCTTGAGCGCCTGCTAAAATAGATTGAAACCACCCTGTTGACCCAAGACCTGTCGAAATAATGATCCCTGACGAAGACTGAAACTCTTGCTCGCCTTGCCAGTTAAGCAAATACCGCGCTGATGTATGGCTTTTCGGGCCAATAAATAAGTCATTTACCGCTAATAAAAACTGCCCATCGTTCGTTTTCGCCTCAGCAAAAGTCACCGATTTTTGTGCCATTTTCCCTTTTAATGTCTGAGTCACCACATCCCTTAATTGACCGATTTCAAAGGGCAACAACTTACCATCCCACCTTGCAGGGTCTGGGTTGATGGCAATCACAGGTTGACCTTGCAAGTACTTCAATGTGTTCGCAACCAAGCCATCTTGCCCGATAACCACCACAATATCTTGTTTAGAAAATTGGTAACTGGGTAATAATTTTCTTTCTAATAATTGAAATCGACCTAGTGATTTTAATACAGATTCCGCTTGAACTAATTGCCGTTGATATAAATCATGTTCATGTAAGTAATCATCAACCTCGACATGATTATGCTCTAAATAGAATTTGGCTTGCGGCCATGTATTAAAACGTTCAATCAGCTCTTGTAAACGAGTCTTACGCATGACCAAGACAAAACGCGCATCATCAATTCCTTTCATCATTTAGCCCCTTTTTTCATTAATTGGCCGAATAAATCAGGGGAGATATTAAGCTCACCAATTTTTCCTGCATTTTGTGCTAGTGATTCAAACGCCATCGCCATTAACTGTTCTGGTCCCATTTTGGCCAGCGCTAACGCTTTTAAGTTCTCCACCGGTAACTGGCTGTAGGCTTTCATTTTCGATTCAATGGCATATGCATCCGCATCGGATTGAATACGTTGATTCCCAACACTGAGCGCCACCAATTCTTGGCGTTTCTCTTCGGCATTCACTTGCGCGGTTAGCTCTTCTTGTTCGATTTCAGCGCGTTCACGTAATAATCGACGTTCATTGTCTAACCGCGCCTCTTCGATTTGCTGCTCTTTCGCTTGGACGGAAAGATCAGTTTCTAATTCGGCCTCTTTGATCGTCCTTTCTTGCTCAACAGAGAATTTGCGCCTTGCGTAAATCGCATCATCCGCCTCTTTTAGAATGGACTCCCTCGCCTGCGCTTCAAGTGCTTTCAAGGTTTCCGGTGATGGTGTAATCGCCGCAATAGAGACCTCAAGAATATCTATCCCTAATGAATTGATAACCGACTGTTCTGCTAGCTGCTGGGAAACCAACGTAACTAATGAACGACTAATTAATAATGCATCACGTAATGATGTGCTTTGTATTTTCGCTTGGATCACGGTTTGCGCCGCTCGCACCACTCTGTCACTCATTTTTAACGGGTCTTCGGATGAATAACCTTTCCCGTCTTTGGTTAAGTTAAAATTTAACACATCAGCCGTTTTCTCTGGCTCTTTGACTTGAAATGAGATTTGCCCCTGTACTCGTAAGCTTTGAAAATCAGCGGTTTGCAGATTAAATATAAACGGTGCCTCTTGTGCATTCAGTGGCAAAGCGGCAATCGATGTTTTGTCTGCGTTATACCAAAAACTGATCCCTTTGCCTTGCTTACGTACCTTTCCATTCACTGATTGAATAACAAAAGTGGATGAGTCTGCTTTGAAATATTTAAAGTTAATCATAGTGGAACCCTCATTAATGTCTTTGTGACTTTAATTAATTATTGTCTTATAGACATAAACAAGTCAAGCATTAAATGTCTTAATGACAATAACTTTTTTTGCGTGTATGATTTATCCCTATACTTCATCTTTAACGTTGAGTGGTAACAATATGAATAAAAAAGAGTTTCTTGCTAGCTATGACAGAAAAGATTACTTATCGCCTTTACTCACTGTCGATGCCGTTTTGTTTACTTACCATGAAAACACGTTGAAGGTATTACTGGTTGAACGAGCAAGTTTCCCCGAAAAAGGGAAATGGGGCTTACCGGGGGGATTTATTGATGAGCAAAATGATCAAACCTTAGAAGAGACGGTGTTACGCAAACTAAAAGAAAAAACAGGCGTGATCCCCCCTTATATTGAGCAACTTTGTACAGTCGGCAACCACCAACGCGATCCGCGCGGTTGGTCAGTGACGGTGTGTTATACCGCGTTGATCGCTTACCAAGCCTGCGAAGCGCATATTGAAACGGTAGATTCCGTCAAATGGGTGGCGATTGATGAGATTGAGCAGCGCCCCCTCGCATTCGATCACCTTGAACTTTACCAACAAGCCAGAGCACGTTTAACACAAAAATCCCTGTACTCCATTGTGCCGGGTTTTGCCCTGCCAGATGTATTTACCTTGGCAGAGTTACAACACGTACATGAGGTTTTGATTGGTAAGCCTTTGCAAAATAAATCTTTTCGGCGACGTTTGGAGCAAGCCGATTTATTGATTGATACTGGTGAAAAGCGCCATGAACGGGGTCGTCCTGCTAATTTATATCGTCTAAAGTCTCAATCAGCTGATTACCGGTTTATTCGCAATTTAGAATTTTAGCTATTGATACGCCTGATAAAAACATTATCAGGCGCTATAAAAAAGATTAGTGGCAAATAGCAGGGGTCACTATGTAGGTGAAAACCAATTTATCTGACTTATGGTAATTGTGCGTGATCCCTTCAGGGAACATTTCATGCAGCATTTTCATACCTGCATCTTTACCACAATAGTTTTTATTTAAGATTTCACGCATATTTTGCTGCCAGCTCTTACCTTCTAGAACATCATCAGGAATGCCCTTGATGGTGTATTGGTAAAACAACATACCATTTTGGTTAGCGGTAACTTCCGTCAATAATGTGACGTCGTCAATCAACATCGGCAATGCTTTTGCCATTTCAGTCAAGAAAACATCACGTAATAACGTTGGGTCATCGTCCCCTTTGGCGTTAAATGCATTAATTTTCTCTTCCGTTGAATTGGCTTTTATCTCATCATAGCGTTGTTTTAATTCTGAATTCGCAGTCGTTCCAGATGTTTGTTCAACCGGTTTTTTCTCTTCCACATCAGGGGAACATCCCGCGATTAATACAGCCCCTAACAGTAATCCAACCACTTTTTTAAACATAACCATCCCATTCACCTATTTTATTATTTATATAGCTGAATGAGTCTACCATAATGATATGTATGGCTTATAGGCAGAAAAGTCCCCTTTTTCAATCTAAAGGGGACAATGAAAATATTAGAATGATGCCAACCACATGCGCATTTTTAAGCCATAAGAGCTCGTCCAGCCCGAGGTAAAGCTGACTAACTCACCGTTATCAATCACCATAAATGTTGGCGTTGCACTGACTCCCACGGCATTAGAAAGCTGTCCGTTGATGTCGTTGATGACAGGGAAGGTGAGTTCTTTCTTTGCCATTCCATTGATTAAACGCGGTGTTTCCCCCGAACGTATTGCAACGGAGATAATCGGCATGCCTGATTGACTTAAATCGGATACCGTTGGCGAAGTTAAATTGCAGACCCCACACCATGTTGCCCAGAAATAAACCAATATCGGTTTTTCCTTGCTTAGCTCTGCCAATGAAACGGTTTCACCATTAACTAAAGTGTGTTGCTCTAATAATATGGGCGCAAGGGTTTGTGGTTTGCGCCACAAGTCCATCACTGTAAAAGCAATAAATAAAATAATTGCCAAAACAATAATTTCTTTAGACCACTTTTTCAGTCTATTCATAAGGTTATTAACCACTTAGTTTTCAAACAGCTCAAATTTAATGTATAGGAAACCGAAGCATTTAATCGAAATTAATGCTTTGCTATTTAGAAAAAATAATTGTTTCCTAATGCTTTTCCCTCAAGCTTATCCTCTAAATAATTCGGGTTGTGGCTAGCCGGCAAGTGAAACTAAGCCCTAGGAGCATACATAAGTATGTGACTAGGGTTAGTAAACGAAGCCAACAACGCCACAGCACGAAGTATGACGAGGATAGCCAACAACGCCACAGCGCGAACTATGACGAGGATAACGAGGAGGACTATTTGAGCTTGGCCAACTGCTCCTTCACCACCGCCTCAAACTGCTGAGCATCAATAGCCCCTGGGATCATCTCATCGCCCACCAGCGTTGCTGGCGTTCCATTCACCCCAAGTTTTTCCGCTAACATCATGTTTGTGCGGATGCCTTCACGGCTTTTCTCACTCGCTTTTAGCTTGTCATTACCCGTTGCTTTGAGTGCGTCTTTGATATTAGCATCTGACAACATGCCTTGCTTTTGCATAAATTTATGATGCAGCGCTTCGAATGCTTTCGGGTCTTCTTGCCAGAGAGTCATCGTCAGTTGTGCTGAATCTAATGATGTTTGGCCTTTAAATGGTAAATACTTGATCACTACCGCTACGTCATCTGGGTATTTTTTCACGATATCCATCAGTTGCGGGTCAAAACGTTTGCAATATGGGCAGTTAAAATCGGTAAAGTTAACTAACACCAATTTGGCATCTTTTTTACCTATGCGCGGGCTTGTTGGGTCGTTAAATAAGGCATCTTTCTCTGCTTTTAACGTTTCTTTCATCTGTGCTTGTTGTTTCTCGCCTTGCTTTGCTTGCAGTGCGACAATAGCTTCTTCTAGAATTTCTGGGTTTTCAACTAAGGTATCACGCACTAACTTACGCACTTGCGCTTCTTGATCTGCCGTTAATGGGGCGGCTTGTGCTGTTGCACCCATCATAAGTGATGAGAACAGAACGGCTAAAATTGTTTTTTTCATTTTGTGGCTCCTTTGGCCTGATTCATAACTGAGATTAACGATTCACGGTCAAGTATTGTTGACAGCACCTCGCCGTCGGCCAAGTTAGGGCCATAAATCTGATTAAACGGAACTGCGACTTGCCCACGTTTTTGCAAGAATGCAGTGATTTCAGGAGACGGTTTCGTCCAATCTCCCCGCAATGCGACAACATCCGGCTCACCTAACAGCTGCTGAATATCATCTCTTAACAATACATTATATTTGTTCGCCTTACAGGTCACGCACCACTCTGCAGTGACATCAATAAAGACGCGCTTGTTTTGCGCTAGCGCATCGGTGATGGCCTGCTCAGTCAACGGTTGCCAATTTACGGTATCTTTCACTAATGAACGGCTTCCAGCCTGCTGCCCTTGGGTCATCCAAACAAAAGCGCCCGCAAACAGTGCAAATAACACCAAAGGAAAAATAGCTGCTTTTATCCCTTTTTTGATAGCAATAAATACCACCAATAAAACCAAGAATGCGAGTGCAATCGCGGTAGAATATGTTGCACCAAAATGGGGAATTAATAAGCTAATTAACCAAAGGCTAGACACCAACATCATCAGACCAAGCACAGCGCGCAATTTCAGCATCCATGTGCCAGGTTTCGGAAGTAATTTCGCAATAGCTGGGAAAGCGGCAATCAACAACCAAGGTAAGCTCATCCCAACGCCCAGTGCAGTGAAAATTAACCATAATTCACTCATTGGTGCGGCAAGGGCAAAAGCCACTGCGGTGCCCAAAAATGGTGCAGAACACGGTGTCGCTAATAAGGTAGCAAATACCCCTTGCCAGAAATGCCCACTGTTACCATGGCCACCTGCTGTCGCAAGGCGTGTGTTCGCTTTACTGCCGAGGTTGATTTCGAATAAACCGAATAAATTCGCCGTAAACAACGCGGTAACTAACACCATAAAGCCAATAAACCACGGATTTTGGAATTGAATTCCCCAGCCAACGGCTTGCTGGCCAACACGTAACAGGGTCATCAACAGGGCGAGTAACCAGAAGGAGACTAAGATCCCAGAAGAAGAGAGTAAAAACTGGCGGCGAATGGTCTTTTGCTCACCTTGTGGCACCATCAGCACGGAGCCTAGCTTCATTGCCAGCACAGGAAGCACACACGGCATTAAGTTAAGAATTAACCCGCCAACCACCGCAAACAATACCACTTGCCACAACGAAATTGCACTGCCCCCACCATTTTGGCTAATTGAACCAGTAAATGGTGTTACTTCACTGCTTATTTGCTGGGAAATATCACCGTCGGTGACCACAAATGATACGGTTTTGCCTGTTAAGTTAGGCGATGCATCCCCCCAGTCATCACTTACATCTATAATTGCAGTAAGACTGTTCCCTGATGTTTTGATCACTGGCACACCTAAAACAGCGCCATCGACTACATCAGTGAAAATATTGGGTTTAATCCATGCACTATCTGAATTTTTTTGCAGCTCAATAACCAGTTTTTCATCCGCAAAACCCGCTTTGGCTTGCTCGACTAAGCCACTCGTAGGTGGTACGGCGCCTTTGGCTTGGTTAAAGGCCCACGTAAAATCAGCAGGCGCTGGCTCGGTTAAATCGAGTTCGAAAGGGTAATCCGTTAAAATACAGACATTGCTACAGGTCGACAGTGTTAACACACCCGATAGTTTATCGAGTTTGTCTGAACTAGTGACTGTAATAGGGAAAACAATATCCCCCATATAGCCTTGGGTTGATACCCCTGCCACATCAAAACGCCCCGGCGCAGGCCATTTCCAATCTGTTGTTTCAACAGGACTCGACCAAACAATCTCAGGTGCAACGCCCCCCTCTCCCGGCGAGCGCCAGTATGTTTTCCAACCCTCATCAAGTTTCACATCCAGCAAAATATCAATTTTGCCATCGTCCTGTTGAGTCGAGCTTAGTAAACGCACTTGTGCATGCATTGGGGTGTTATCACTCATCCACCCAGTTTTTGCAGGTTGCAGCCACCCCGTATCCGCAGCCTGTAAGCTGCTGGAAAATAGAGCAAATAAAATCAAAAATGAATTAATTAAAAAACGCATTGTTTCCTCCAGAATAAATTACACAAACGAATTGAAGTTCGTTGTGCGCTAATTCCGAAGATTACAAAACTGTAAGTGTCGTCTGACTCTTGGAGGGGCATGTTTTTCTTCATTGTTTGCTCTAGATATAAATAGATTAGTGCAAAATACCATTAATGCAGCTAAAGCAAGGAACATAAAGAAAAAAGGTTCAATAACAGCAGGTAGCATAGTCATTAATGATTTTGCACTAAGCTCGCAACTGGAAAGATGCGCACTGTTATCACTCTGTTCTAATTGAGATTTATCTATATAAGAAAGGTTAGAACCCGCATTATTTTGTGCTTGTACTAAAACATTTGGCACAAAAAAATTGGCAAATAAACGCTCTCCAACGGCTCGCTGGTTCATGCAAACCAACACCATCAGACAGGCGAATATCACTAATCCTTTACCTAATTTTAAATGCCTGCTCATGCGTTTCTCGGTATATCTTCCTGAAATAACACCAATTAAACAACTTTAGCAACAATATCGATAAAAATCGAACTTTGACTAAAACCGCTATGCCATCTATAAGTTAAATAGAGGTTACATCTTACACAGCAAAACATTCCATACAAGTAGCATCATCTAACTTTACAAATACATTTCCCTTTTTGATAAACAAAAATTTACCTATCTCTAAAACTCGGCACAGAAATTGCTACATCTTATGCAGGAATGAAAGTGGCGATAGTTTGCACCCAGACAGTGCACGACTATCAGTTTTAAGCAATTTTTAGTCGTTATTCATCATATTAGTGCGCTGATTCAAGAATGCACCAAATAATATGCGAGATAGCTCCCGAAATTGAAACAATCCATTTTCATTAATTAACAAATTTAATTACTTTTTAACAATAATAAAACATACAGCCGATGATCGTGGTGTTATCAAAATCCTCGATACATCAGCAAACACAACACAACAAAGCCAACGTCATTCAAGTGTGACCTCGTCCCATGACAGGGAACCTTTGAAATATGGCGGGTTTACACCGATGTTCTAAAGGAGCTGTAATTATGCGTATAAGTAAGCTTGTATTATCGATGATGATTTTAGGTGCAACCTGCGCAGTTCAAGCAGACGAGCTAAACGGTACTCTGAAAAAAATCAAAGACAACGGTGTGATTGTTGTAGGTCACCGTGAGTCCTCCGTGCCATTTTCTTATTATGACAATAACCAAAAAGTCGTTGGCTACTCACAGGACTATTCAAACGAAATCGTTGATGCAGTGAAGAAAAAATTGAACATGCCTGATCTGCAAGTGAAGTTAATCCCAATTACCTCGCAAAACCGTATTCCATTGCTGCAAAATGGCACCTTTGACTTCGAATGTGGTTCAACCACCAATAACGTCGAAAGACAAAAACAAGCAGCGTTCTCCAACACGATTTTCGTCGTCGGTACGCGCTTACTCACTAAGGGCGATTCTGGCGTCAAAGATTTTGCTGACTTAGCAGGGAAAAACGTTGTTGTGACCTCAGGTACAACATCTGAAATCCTGTTAAATCAATTAAATGACGAAAAGAACATGAAAATGCGCATTATCAGCGCCAAAGACCATGGTGATTCATTCCGTACTTTAGAGTCAGGCCGTGCCGTTGCCTTTATGATGGACGATGCATTGTTAGCCGGTGAACGTGCGAAAGCGAAAAAACCTGAAATTTGGGAAATCGTTGGTAAGCCACAAACTGAAGAAGCCTATGGCTGTATGTTGCGCAAAGATGACCCGCAATTCAAAGCGCTGGTCGATGAAACTATCGCAACTGCACAAACCTCAGGCAAAGCTGAAAAATCCTTTGACCGTTGGTTTAACCAACCTATCCCACCAAAAAATCTGAATCTGAAATTTACTTTGTCCGATGAAATGAAAGCACTGTTTAAAGCGCCAAATGACAAAGCACTAAACTAATAAAAAAGACAAACAGGGTGTTACTGGAAGTAAGGGTTGCAAGGCGGTCGTTCCCCGCCTTGCTTACTCTTCGCAGTATTCGGGACAATCTAATTGCCCACAGGAAGTCAAAATTATGTCAATTAATTGGAATTGGGGGATTTTCCTTCAGGAAGCCCCGTTTGGGAATACCACCTATTTAGGGTGGTTAATATCTGGCCTAGAAGTCACTGTCACACTTTCTATTTGCGCATGGATTATCGCATTCTTAGTTGGTTCATTCTTCGGTATTTTACGTACAGTTCCTAATCGCTTTTTAGCCTTTTTAGGTACCGCTTACGTGGAATTATTCCGTAACGTACCACTCATCGTGCAATTCTTCACATGGTATTTAGTGATCCCTGAGCTGCTTCCGCGCTCAATTGGTGATTGGTTTAAAATGGAGTTAGATCCTAACTACCAATTTTTTATTTCCTCAATGTTATGCCTTGGGTTATTTACAGCAGCACGTATGACCGAACAAGTACGCGCCGCAATCCAATCTCTGCCTAGAGGACAAAAAAGTGCGGCGTTAGCCATGGGGCTAACCTTGCCACAAACCTATCGCTACGTGCTATTGCCAAATGCGTATCGCGTGATTTTGCCACCAATGACCTCAGAAATGTTGAACTTGGTGAAAAACTCCGCCATTGCCTCCACCATCGGCTTAGTTGATATGGCGGCGCAAGCGGGTAAGCTGCTCGATTATTCAGCTCACGCATGGGAATCATTCACTGCAATTACATTAGCTTATGTAGGTATTAACGTCGTCATTATGATTTTGATGACGCTATTAGAGCGCAAAGTTCGCTTACCTGGCACATTAGGAGGGCGATAAGATGATTTATGATTTTGATTGGAGCTCAATAGCCCCAAGCATGCCCTTCTTAATTGATGGCTTTATTGTGACAGCTAAAATCACATTAACCGCTATTGTGGTTGGGATTTTATGGGGAACCGTATTAGCAGTCATGCGTTTATCGACTTTCAAGCCAATTAGCTGGTTCGCTGCGCTGTATGTTAATACATTCCGCTCGATTCCACTGGTTATGGTCTTGTTATGGTTCTATTTAATCGTTCCTAGCTTATTGCAAAATGTTCTAGGCTTATCACCAAAAAATGATATTCGTTTGATTTCAGCAATGATAGCCTTCTCTCTTTTTGAAGCGGCTTATTACTCTGAAATCATTCGGGCAGGTATTCAAAGTATTTCCCGAGGTCAAGCCTCTGCCGCATTAGCGCTAGGCATGACTCAAATGCAAACGATGAGACTCGTCGTGCTACCACAAGCGTTTAAAGCGATGGTGCCGCTGTTATTAACGCAAGGCATTGTGTTATTCCAGGATTCATCCCTTGTGTATGTCCTGAGTTTAACCGACTTCTTCCGTACCGCCACCAACATTGGTGAGCGAGATGGCACGCAGGTAGAGATGGTACTGTTTGCAGGTCTGGTGTACTTTATTATCAGTTTTGGCGCTTCAATGTTAGTGAATTATCTTAAGAAAAGGACTGTTTCATGATTACCCTGAAAAATGTCTCTAAATGGTATGGCCAATTTCAGGTGCTGACAGACTGCACAACTGAAGTTAAAAAAGGCGAAGTTGTGGTAGTTTGCGGGCCATCTGGTTCGGGTAAATCCACATTAATAAAAACAGTGAATGGTTTGGAACCTATTCAGCAGGGTGAGATTTTTGTGAATGATATTCAGGTCAATAGCAAAAAAACAGACCTTGCAAAACTGCGTTCTAAAGTAGGAATGGTATTCCAACACTTTGAATTATTCCCACATTTATCCATTATTGAAAACTTAACACTGGCGCAAGTCAAAGTGCTTAACCGTGATAAAAAAGCCGCGGAAGCAAAAGCATTGAAACTGTTGGAGCGTGTTGGCTTATCCAGCCATGCCAATAAGTTCCCAGCACAGCTTTCAGGTGGTCAGCAGCAACGTGTCGCTATCGCTCGCGCGCTTTGTATGGACCCAATTGCGATGCTGTTTGATGAACCAACATCTGCACTTGACCCTGAAATGATCAACGAAGTGCTTGATGTTATGGTGGAACTCGCCAATGAGGGCATGACCATGATGGTGGTTACGCACGAAATGGGCTTCGCCAAAAAAGTGGCCAACCGCGTGATCTTTATGGATGAAGGTAAGATTGTTGAAGACAGCAAAAAAGAAGATTTCTTTGCTAACCCACAATCTGACCGCGCCAAAGATTTCTTAGCGAAAATTCTGCATTAATTTTTGATAGGGAGCCATTTGGCTCCCGCCTCTCCAGATTGCAATTTCACGCCGATTCACACACTAAATTGCGATTATCCGCGAATAAAAATCCCCAACAACTCGCTGAATTTGAAATAGTTCAAGAAACCACTACCATTTGCCTGACTTTTTAGTTAAGTTGTTTGGTTATCAGAGTAAAATATTCTGACTCCGTTCCCCGAAAAGCAATATCCAGCTTCCCCCGTAGGTTCAGCTAATCAACTATTGTTGTTTTCGGTGAGGATCCGCTATGCTATGCGGATCTTAATTAAGAAAGACATTCACGCTACAGATGTAGCCTTTATTCACCATAGGATTATCGGTGCCATGCAAGAACAATATCGTCCAGAAGATATAGAGCCTAAAGTACAGCGTCACTGGGATGAAAAAGCAACTTTCAAAGTGACTGAAGACAACAGCAAAGAGAAATACTACTGCCTGTCCATGCTACCTTACCCTTCTGGTCGACTACACATGGGCCACGTACGTAACTACACCATAGGTGACGTGATTTCCCGTTACCAACGCATGTTGGGGAAAAACGTTCTTCAGCCGATTGGTTGGGATGCGTTTGGTCTACCCGCTGAAGGCGCTGCGGTTAAAAACAACACTGCACCTGCACCTTGGACATACGCCAATATTGATTACATGAAAGGCCAACTGAAAATGTTGGGCTTTGGTTATGATTGGGATCGCGAAGTTACCACTTGTACCCCTGAATATTACCGTTGGGAACAATGGTTCTTCACTAAGTTATATGAAAAAGGCTTAGTGTATAAAAAAACTTCAGCGGTTAACTGGTGCCCACATGACTTAACCGTTCTGGCGAACGAGCAAGTGGTTGATGGCTGCTGCTGGCGTTGCGATACCCCAGTTGAACGTAAAGAAATCCCACAGTGGTTTATTAAAATCACCGATTACGCAGAAGAGCTGCTCAACGATCTGGATAAATTAGAAGATTGGCCTGAGCAAGTTAAAACCATGCAACGTAACTGGATTGGCCGCTCTGAAGGAACTGAAATTACCTTTAACGTCGCGGATCGTGCTGAAACCTTAACCGTTTACACCACCCGTCCAGATACCTTTATGGGTGCGACTTATGTCGCTGTTGCTGCTGGCCATCCATTAGCCAAAGAAGCGGCTGCAAACAATGCTGAATTAACGCAATTTATCGATGAATGCCGTAACACCAAAACCGCGGAAGCGGATATGGCGACCATGGATAAAAAAGGCATGGCGACAGGTTTATACGTTATCCATCCATTAACCCAAGAAAAATTACCGATTTGGGTCGCTAACTTCGTGTTAATGGAATACGGCACCGGTGCGGTCATGGCGGTTCCTGCTCACGATCAACGTGACTGGGAATTTGCTCATAAATACAACCTGCCAATCAAAGCAGTCATTGCGGATGCAGAAGGTAACGAACCTGATTTATCTGAAGAAGCCATGACAGAGAAAAATTCCCTGATTAACTCAGGTGAATTTAGTGGCTTAGATCACGAAGCTGGCTTTAATGCGATTTCTGACAAACTGGTTGCTTTGGGTGCTGGCCAACGCAAAGTGAATTATCGCTTACGCGACTGGGGCGTTTCTCGTCAACGTTACTGGGGCGCACCAATCCCAATGGCAACATTGGAAGATGGCACTGTCGTTCCTGTTCCTGAAGATCAACTGCCGGTCATTTTACCTGAAGACGTTGTGATGAATGGTATCACCAGCCCGATTAAAGCGGATCCTGAGTGGGCAAAAATCACCATTGATGGCCAGCCAGCGCTGCGTGAAACTGATACCTTCGATACCTTTATGGAATCGTCTTGGTACTACGCACGTTATACTTGCCCACAACACGATGAAGGCATGTTAGACCCAACCGCGGCAAACTATTGGTTACCTGTTGACCAATATATCGGTGGTATCGAACACGCTATCATGCACTTAATGTATTTCCGCTTCTTCCACAAACTGATGCGTGATGCAGGCTTAGTAAACTCCGATGAACCCGCTAAACGCCTACTGTGCCAAGGCATGGTATTAGCTGATGCGTTCTATTACACCGGAAGTGACGGCCAACGTGTTTGGGTTTCTCCAGCAGAAGCGATTGTTGAACGTGATGATAAAAACCGTATTGTTAAAGCCGTAGATGCCGAAGGCCATGAACTGGTTTATACCGGTATGAGCAAAATGTCTAAGTCGAAAAACAACGGTATTGACCCGCAATTAATGGTCGAAAAATACGGTGCTGATACTGTTCGCCTGTTTATGATGTTCGCTGCACCACCTGAGTTAACCCTTGAGTGGCAAGAGTCGAGCGTTGAAGGGGCTAACCGCTTCGTTCGCCGCGTCTGGCGTTTAGTGCATGAACACACACAAAAAGGTGCAGTTTCACCTTTAGATATCAATGCATTAACCCCTGAACAAAAAGATTTACGCCGTGACTTACACAAAACTATCGCAAAAGTCACCGATGACGTGGGTCGCCGTTATGCATTCAACACTGCTATCGCTGCTATCATGGAATTCATGAACAAATTGGTTCGTGCACCACAAGAAAGCGAGCAAGACCGCGCATTAGTGCAAGAGTCTCTTGAAGCGATTACCTTGATGCTTAACCCTATTATTCCACACGTTTGCTTCGAGATGTGGAAAGCGCTGGGTCATCAAGAAGACGTTGATTTTGCAAACTGGCCTATCGCTGATGAAAAAGCCATGATTGATGACACCAAATTGGTTGTCGTTCAGGTCAATGGTAAAGTCCGCGGGCGTATTACCGTACCAGCTGATGCAAATCAGGAATTTGTTTTAGATATGGCTCAAAAAGAGTCAAGCGTCGCGAAATACCTTGAAGAAGTGAGTATTCGCAAAGTAATCTATGTACCAGGCAAATTGCTGAACCTTGTTGTAGGTTGATATTAGGTTGTTGGCTGATAAGGAGGCCAGGTGCGTTATCTGATAACTTTATTTTTGAGTCTTGCGGTGCTAGTCACCGCAGGTTGCGGGTTTCGTTTACAAGGAACAACACAAATTCCTGAAGAATTGAAAACATTGCAACTGAGTTCAAACGACCCATACGGCTACCTTACGCGTGCGCTTCGGGAACAATTGCGTCTCAATAACGTGACAATTCTCGAAACAGGCAACGCGAGCGTCCCGATTTTGAAAATCACCAGTTCCAGTGAAAACACTGAAACGGTCTCGATTTATCAAGATGGTAAAGCTGCCGAGAAACAATTAACGTTCACTATGAATGCACAAGTTTTGATGCCAGATGGCGCGATTTACCCGCTGCAAAGCCGCGTAGAACGCACTTTCTTCGACAACCCGTTAGAAGCGCTTGCAAAAGATGCAGAAAAAGAGATTGTTAGGCAAGAAATGCAAGAGCAAGCGGCACGTAACATCGTCCGTAAGTTACTGTTGGTTCACTCAGCTGAACTTGAAAAAGCAAAAACTCAAGCCGCTGAAGCTAACACTCAACCATAATGACGCGTATTTACCCTGAACAGCTGGCCTCTTCGTTACAAGAGTCTCTAAGAGGCCGCTATTTAATTTGGGGCAATGAGCCCCTCCTTCTTCAAGAAAGTCAGGATGCGATTCGCAAAGCCGCTATTGAGCAGGGTTTCGAAGAGCATTTTACTTTCACCCTTGAGCAAAATACGGATTGGGATGAAATTTTTAGCCTGTGCCAAGCACTGAGCTTATTCGCCAGCCGTCAAACGCTCACCTTACTGCTCCCTGAAAATGGCCCCAATGCGGCTATGGCAGAAAAATTAAACCAGCTTTCCCAATTATTGCATGCTGATTTACTGTTGGTATTGCGTGGGCACAAGTTAACCAAAGCCCAAGAAAACAGTGCATGGTTTAAGGCAATTAGCCAAGATGCGATTTATGTCAGTTGTTTAACACCTGAATACCAACGCTTACCTCAATGGGTATCTAAACGCGCTTACAGTATGCGGTTATCCCTCGAAGCAGAAGCAAACCAATTGCTTTGCTATTGTTATGAAGGGAATTTATTAGGATTAGCACAAGCCCTTGAGCGACTTTCATTACTCTATCCAGACGGAAAATTGACCTACCCACGAGTCGAAAGTGCCGTGAATGATTCCGCTCACTTCACGCCGTTTCATTGGGTTGATGCCCTCTTAGCGGGCAAATCTCGCCGCTCATGGCATATTCTTGAGCAACTTCAACACGAAGACGTTGAACCTGTTATTTTGCTCCGCTCAATCCAACGTGAGTTAATGCTGTTGATTACCTTAAAACGCCAATCAACAACTACACCATTAAAAACCTTATTTGACCAACATAAAGTCTGGCAAAACCGCCGTGGCGTGATGACTGAAGCCTTGCAACGTTTGAGCTTGCATCAATTACAATCGGCTTTGATGTTACTTACCCAAGCAGAAGTTCATATTAAACAAGATTTTAGCCATTCTGCATGGCCTGATCTTCAATCACTGTCTATGTTGCTATGTGGCAAAGCATTCGCAGAGAATTTTATTCATGGCTAATAATCACCCCCCCAAAGAAAATACGCTTGGCTTGCAAGCATTGTTTGGCGGGACATTCGACCCAATCCATTTTGGTCATTTGCGCCCAGTTCAAGCACTCGCAGAGCAAGTTGGATTGCAAAAGGTTCTTTTGCTGCCGAACCACGTTCCGCCACATCGCCCACAACCAGAAGCAAGCCCGTCCCAACGGTTGGAGATGGTAAAATTAGCCATTCAGGACAACCCGTTATTTACCATTGATACACGGGAACTCGAAAAAAATTCGCCCTCTTATACCATTGAAACACTAACCGAATTACGCCAAGAAATGGGAGCTACCCAACCTTTAGCTTTTATTATTGGGCAAGATTCGTTGCTTTCCATTAATACATGGCATGGGTGGGATAAAATATTAGATAACTGCCATTTATTGGTTTGCTCACGTCCAGGGTATGCAACACAATTTACCGACCCGCAAATGCATGCGTGGCTTTCACAACATAAAACAGCGCAGCCTGAAAAATTACGCAGCACCCCTCATGGTTATATTTTTTTAGGGGATACGCCGCTTATTAATATTTCTGCTACAGATATCCGCCAAAGATTAATGGCTGGCGATAGCTGTCGCGATTTAATTCCAGAAGCTGTTTTGCAGTATATTCACCAACAAGGCCTTTACCAGCGATAAGGGCTTTCCCTTAATACATCGCAGTTAGGGTAGGGCTCAAAAAAATATTGTTTTTGAAGGTAATCATCAGGATATTGCTGAAGTAATTGTTGCATCATCATTAATGGCCGATTAATAGGCAAATTCCCTTCTCGATAATCATTAATTAGCCACAGCAACCGTTTTTTTTCATCCTGCGTAGCTTTGTGTTTAAAATACCCTTGCATATGGCTAAGCGCATTTACTTGAATATTTTTAGGCGCTACGGTCGCAAATATTTCCATCAAGCACGCTTTATATTGATTAAAAAATAACGTCAGGTCACTGCCTTTGCGAATATTCGCCACGAAGCGGCCTGTTAATTGGTACCCTACTGGGGAGTACGCCATAATCAAATATTTATGACGACTATGAAATTGGATTATTTCATGATGAGTTAAATTTCGTTGTAAATACTCAAGGCGCTGCAAAGTATATAACTGCGTTAAAAAAGCATCCCAGTGTTCTATATCTTGCAATTTATCCCCCGTTAAAATGGGTATATTGGCAGGGAATAAACTGATTAATTGCGACAGGTTCTGTGGTGTACAAATCAACCCCAACACCGTATCTGTACAAGAAACACTCGATAGATTGATTATGGATTCCACAATAGAAGCTATGTCATTCTGCATTTTTGCCGGGATGGGATTAATCCCTTCAAATATAAAAACTTGTGGCTTAATTATTTGCACTCTCTCCATCCCATTCTAAAATATTTGTTAGGGTAAGAATTTCTTTTGTTATTTTGTAAAGTTAACACAAACTTCTTGCCCAAATGAGCAGATATCCCTATAAATTTCACTTCAAAATGAATAAAAAAGAATTTAGCCGATTTTTCTTAAAATCTAGGGTAAAATGACTCTGCTGAAAATGAGTCTAATTCGTTTATTGGCAGCAAACTATTTGTCTATAAACTACAAACAGTATTTAACATTCTATTCTGTTTGTTTGAATAAAAGGTGAACCTTTTGCAAGGAATTGAACTTCAAAAATTTATTATCGAAAGTCTTGATGATGCGAAAGCTGAAGACATCATCACTATCGATGTCCAAGGGAAATCAAGTATTACCGACCAGATGATCATCTGCACAGGGACTTCAAGCCGCCATTTGATGTCCGTTGCTGACAGGTTGATTGACGCTTGCCGTAAAAATGGGTTAATGCCGTTAGGTGTTGAAGGGCAAGGTATTTCTGATTGGATTGTTGTTGATCTTGGCGATGCCATTGTTCACATCATGCAAGATGAAAGTCGCCGTATGTATGAATTAGAAAAACTCTGGAGCTGAGGTTGAAATTACAGCTCATCGCCGTTGGAACAAAAATGCCGGACTGGGTTCAGACCGGCTTTATGGATTATCTCCACCGCTTTCCTAAAGATATGCCGTTTGAATTAACGGAAGTGCCTGCTGGAAAACGGGGGAAAAATGCAGATATCAAGCGCATATTGGAAAAAGAAGGTGAGTTAATGCTTGCCGCTGTGGGAAAAGGCAATCGCATTGTCACACTGGATATTCCAGGGGATCGCTGGGATACCCCAAAACTGGCTGTCCAGCTTGATAAATGGAAACAAGATGGTCGCAATGTGAGTTTGTTGATTGGTGGCCCAGAAGGCCTTGCGCCTGCCTGTAAAGAAGCGGCTGAGCAAAGTTGGTCATTATCACCACTAACACTACCACACCCTCTGGTTCGAGTCCTTGTTGCCGAAAGTCTTTATCGGGCATGGAGTATTACGACTAATCACCCTTACCACCGGGAATAGTCAGGTTTGAATATGTTCAAAATGGCAATGGGATGAAAACACAACGCACCCCTTTTCGCGATCATACCGCTGAGTCTGTCTTATTTATTCGCCGAGCGCTGATTGCCTTCGGCGTGATTGTTATTTTGACCGCTATTCTTGTCACCAATTTACATCACCTGCAAATTGTTCGTCATGAAGACTACCAAACTCGCTCAAATGATAACCGAATCAAATTAGTGCCTATTGCACCAAGCCGCGGAATTATTTATGACCGACGTGGTACGCAGCTTGCACTTAACAGTACCTTTTACCAGCTTGAGATCGTCCCTGAAAAAGTTGGCGACTTAAAAGAAACGCTTGAAAAACTGCGTGGTGTCGTCGATTTAACTGATGAAGACATTACTAATTTTGAAAAAGAGCGTAAACGCTCGCGCCGTTTTACCTCTATCGCACTGAAAACTCAGCTTAATGAAGTGCAAGTTGCACGTTTTGCCGTTAACCAGTACCGTTTTCCGGGTCTAGAGGTTAAGAGCTATCAGCGCCGCTCTTATCCTTACGGTTCTGCATTAACTCACGTCATTGGCTACGTCGCAAAAATTAATGATAAAGACGTTGAACGCCTTGATAAAGAAGGGTTATTACCAAACTATGCAGCTAGCCATGATATCGGTAAGTTAGGCATAGAACGGTATTATGAAGATATTTTGCACGGTAAAACAGGTTATGAAGAGGTCGAAGTCAATAGCCGCGGCCGCGTGATCCGCCAGTTACATGAGCAACCGCCTCAAGCTGGTCGCGATATCTACCTGACTATCGACCTAGAACTGCAAACTTATATTGAAAAACTGTTAACCACCAGCCGTGCTGCTGTCGTCGTCACGGATCCACGCAACGGTGAAATACTGGCATTGGTGTCAAACCCAAGCTATGACTCAAACTTATTTGTTAATGGTATCTCGAGCAAAGATTATCAGGCGCTGCTAAATAACCCAGATAGACCGCTGATTAACCGTACCACTCAGGGTCTCTATCCACCTGCATCAACGGTAAAACCATTTATTTCGGTCGCGGCTTTAAGTGAAAAAGTAATCACACCAAATACCACTATTTTTGACCCTGGTTGGTGGCAACTTCCTGGCTCTGAAAAACGTTATCGTGACTGGAAACGTTGGGGACATGGCAAATTGAATGTCGTCAAATCCATTGTTGAATCGGCGGATACTTTCTTCTACCAAGTTGCTTACGATATGGGGATAGACCGTCTTTCTGCGTGGATGACACGTTTTGGTTTTGGGGAATATACGGGGATTGACCTTGCCGAAGAACGTTCAGGCATCATGCCAACTCGCGAGTGGAAACAAAAGCGCTATAAAAAGCCATGGTACCAAGGAGATACCATCCCTGTTGGTATCGGGCAAGGTTATTGGACTGCAACTCCAATCCAGATGTCTAAAGCATTGATGACGCTAATCAATGATGGGCAAGTGAAAACCCCTCACTTGCTGTATGGTACAAAGTTAGGTAACGCGATGGTGCCGTACGAAGACAAAGAAACCAAGCAAATTGGTGATATCCACTCAGGGTATTGGGAACTTGCCAAACACGGTATGTATGGCGTTGCCAATGCGCCTAACGGTACAGGCCGACGCAGTTTTATTGGCACCCCCTATAAAGTGGCGGCAAAATCAGGGACTGCGCAGGTATTCAGTTACGAAACGTATAATGCAAGTAAGCTGGCGGAACATTTACGTGACCACAAATTAATGATTGCCTATGCGCCTTATGATAAACCTACCATTGCTGTCGCGATTATTTTAGAAAACGGCGGTGCAGGCCCTGCAGTCGGTGATATTGTTCGCCAAATATTTGACCATGTTCTGCTCGGTGATAACCGAACTGAAGTGGTCTCATCGACAGCGGGAGCTGGGGAAGATCGCTAATGCGTATTTTAAGAACCTTTTTTGTGAGCAATAAAGATTATGACTGACGATAAGAGAAAAAATTCATTATCAACACGTCTACACATAGATGTGCCTATGTTATTGATCATTATTGCCTTACTTGCTTACAGTGCATTTATTATGTGGAGCGCTAGTGGGCAAGACCCTGAAATGATGGAAAGAAAGCTTGGGCAAATCGCTACTGGCTTTATTGTCATGATTGTAATGGCGCAGATCCCTCCACGAATGTATGAAAGCTGGGCACCACATTTATTTATTTTTTGTGTCATTCTACTGATTTTCGTGGATGTATTTGGCCAAATCAGTAAAGGGGCTCAACGCTGGTTAGATTTAGGCTTTGTGCGTTTTCAGCCTTCCGAAATCGCCAAAATAGCCGTGCCATTGATGGTGGCGCGCTTTATGAACCGCGACTCATGCCCGCCTTCATTTAAAAATACGCTGGTAGCCTTGGTACTTATTTTTGTTCCAACACTGTTAGTTGCCGCACAGCCTGACCTTGGAACCTCCATTTTAGTTGCCGCCTCAGGGCTGTTCGTTCTATTCCTTGCGGGTATGAGCTGGCGGCTTATAGCTGTCGCAGCCATCGCACTAGCCGCCTTTATCCCGCTGTTATGGTTCTTCTTGATGCATGATTATCAAAGAGCCCGTGTAATGATGCTACTCGACCCTGAAACTGACCCATTGGGTGCAGGCTACCATATCATTCAATCTAAAATCGCCATTGGCTCCGGCGGGCTTATGGGCAAAGGTTGGTTGCACGGTACGCAATCTCAACTTGAGTTCCTACCAGAAAGGCACACCGACTTTATTTTTGCTGTGCTGGCAGAAGAACTTGGTTTAGTGGGGGTTCTTATCCTTCTAGGGCTGTATATCCTGCTGATCATCCGCGGCCTGTATATCGCAGCAAGTGCACAGAATACATTTGGCCGAGTTATGGTTGGCGGGTTGATATTGATCCTTTTTGTTTATGTATTTGTTAATATTGGCATGGTAAGTGGTATATTACCGGTAGTTGGCGTCCCTCTCCCCTTAGTGAGTTACGGAGGGTCTGCATTAATTGTCTTAATGGCTGGGTTCGGTATTATCATGTCGATACATACACACCGAAAATTTCTATCCAAAAGTTTATAAAATGAGGCTTAGTATGCGTTTACAATGGATAATGCTTGGCATGACTGCCGCGCTACTCAGTGGCTGTGTGACAGAAGAAGTTAAGCAGGCACCGCAAGTGCCCACAAATGTGCCAACACAAGATGTGCTAGGTGCAGAGCCTCATTATGAGCCATATCACCCAACGGCAAATAACGATTATTCCCGTAATGGTCAGCAATATCAAATTGTTCGCGACCCTGCTCAATTTTCACAAGTCGGTTATGCGTCAATTTACGGCGCTGAATCTACGGGTAACATGACCGCAATTGGCGAACGCATAAACCCTGTAGAATTAACCGCGGCACACCCGACTTTACCCATCCCAAGCTACGTTCGCATTACCAATATGATGAATGGCCGTATGATGGTGGTTCGTGTTAATGACCGCGGCCCCTACGTTCCGGGTAAAAGCATTGCAGTTTCCCGTGCAACGGCAGATCGCTTAAATTTAATGCCGACGACAAAAATTAAAATTGATGCAATTTCGGTCGCGCAAGATGGCAGTTTATCAGGCGTAGGCACCATCGGCTCCAACTTTGTCAAACAAAGCTACGCCCTACCGGGTCGCCCACAATTAGGCTCAGGTCCAATGGGCACGCCTGTAATGGAAAACTTACCAACGCCAGAAAATGCATTGCCTGTTCAACAGCCTAAAGAGCCAATGCAGCCAACTATGCCTGACATGAACTTGCAAACACCTGCACCGACACCAGCGCCTCAAGCCGCTAATGAAGAAGCAGTACCTGAACGAGGCTTTTTAGTTCAAGCAGGGGCAATTAGTAGCCAAACCAATGCACAATCGATGCTGAATGAGTTAAAAACTCAGTTTAATGTGCCCGGTCGCCTACAGCCTTACAATGGTATTTATCGCGTACAATTAGGGCCATTTAGCACCAGACAACAAGCTGTCGAGGTTCAAGGGCGTTTGCAGTCCGAACGAAACCAAGCGTCGATGGTTGTCGCACCTTAAGACTTCAAATACGTGAAGTGGTGTGAAATAACGCCACTTCGGGTATGAAAAAGATAAAATGCAATAAAATGATTGGCGCAATGTAAAAGGGGCATTTTTGTTCACTCACTCTTTTGCTACACTGCGCCTCCTTGTGTTAACCGAATTTCGGATGTAATGGTACAACCATGAATAATGTCGCTCCATCACGCATCGTGCGTCATACTGTGCTGGGTTCCGCACTGCTGCTTTTGACTGCCAATATTGCAACTGCTAATGAAACTTTTCCAAACACCTCAATTCCTGCGGCACCACCTATCGATGCTGAAGCTTACATTCTGATTGATTATAATTCAGGAAAAGTCCTCGCTGAAAGTAATGCAGATCAGCGCCGCGATCCTGCTAGTTTAACCAAAATGATGACGAGCTACGTGATTGGTCAAGCGATTAAATCAGGTAAAATCGGTGCAAATGACATGGTCACAGTAGGTGAAGATGCTTGGGCAACCGGAAACCCTGTGTTTAAAGGCTCCTCATTGATGTTTTTAAAACCAGGTGATCGCGTCAGTGTTTCTCAGCTAACTCGCGGTATCAACCTGCAATCCGGTAACGATGCCTGTGTTGCAATGGCGGATCATATCGCTGGGGATCAAACCAATTTCGTCCAGCTGATGAATGGTTATGTGAATAAACTGGGCTTGAAAAACACCCATTTCCAAACCGTTCATGGCTTAGATGCCGATGGTCAATACAGTTCAGCGCGTGATATGGCACTGATTGGCCAAGCGCTGGTGCGTGATGTCCCTGAAGAATATGCCATTTACAAAGAAAAAGAATTTACCTTCAACAATATCCGCCAAACAAACCGCAATGGTCTATTGTGGGATAAGAGCCTCGCGGTTGATGGGATCAAAACAGGCCACACCAATGCCGCAGGTTATAACCTTGTCGCTTCAGCGACTGAAGGTGACATGCGTTTAATTTCTGTTGTTATGGGCGGTAAAAGCAGTAAAGGCCGTGACGCAGAAAGTAAAAAATTATTAACTTACGGCTTTCGTTTCTATGAAACAGTCAAACCGTTACAAGCAGGTGTTGATTTTGCCAGTGCGCCTGTCTGGTTTGGTGATGAAAATGAGGTCAAACTCGGTGTTGTGGAAGACCTCTACCTGACTATCCCACGCGGCCGTTTAAAAGACTTAAAAGCCAGCTATGAATTATCCACAACTGAGTTGCAAGCCCCATTAACGAAAGGCCAGCAAGTGGGTACAATTAGCTTCCAATTAGATGGTAAAACAATCGAGCAACACCCTCTAGCAGTACTGAAAGACGTTGAAGAAGGTGGCTTTTTCAGCCGTTTAATCGACTACATTAAACTGTTATTCCATCGCTGGTTCGGCTAGCCCTTGAAACGAAAATAAGTCATCCCCATATAGTAAGTATCAATATGTTTGTTGGATGAAGACAACTCATTGGCTGGTTTGATACCAGCCAATCTTTTTCAACCAGCGACACAATTTTAAAAAATTAGGAGTGCCCATGAAAACGAAATTAGGTGAACTGCTTGAGTTCCCATGTCCATTAACTTACAAAGTAATGGGCTTGGCACAGCCTGAACTGGTTGATCAAGTGATTGAAGTGGTACAGCGCCACGCACCGGGTGATTATGCCCCTGATGTCAAACCAAGCAGCAAAGGTAACTATCACTCAGTGTCCATTACCATTAATGCCACCCATATCGAACAAGTTGAAACCTTGTATAGTGAATTAGGTGCATTAGAATTAGTGAAAGTTGTTCTTTAATGAACGCTTAACTAAAAAACCGAATAGCGTCACAGCTGTTCGGTTTTTTTTGTTTTATGCATTAGATAAATAACAAATTAATAACAAAGCGAACTGGAGATATGCTTTTTGCGGAGTTATACTGCCCTCATTTGAACCGTTGGACACTATATTTTGTCAGATAAAAGCATCATTATTCGCCAACTTGGCCATGCGCCTTATCAAACGGTTTCTGATGCGATGCACCAATTTACTGAGTGTCGCACCGCTGAAACTCTTGATGAAATCTGGCTCGTCGAGCACCCGCGTGTTTTCACCCAAGGGCAAGCTGGGAAAGCTGAACATGTTTTAGCCCCCGGTGATATTCCTGTTATTCAAAGTGATAGAGGTGGTCAAGTCACCTATCATGGCCCTGGCCAGCAAGTCATGTACGTCATGATTGATTTAAAACGCAATAAAATTGGCGTACGTGAACTCGTCACTGCACTGGAAAACACCGTGGTCAATACCCTCGCCCATTTTAATATTGAAGCTTACCCGCGCCCTGATGCCCCCGGTGTTTATGTTAATGGGGACAAAATTTGTTCTCTAGGATTACGTATTCGCCAAGGTTGCTCATTCCACGGGTTAGCATTGAATATTGATATGGATCTGGAACCATTTAACCGCATAAACCCTTGTGGTTACAGTGAATTAAAAATGACTCAAGTCTGTGACCTCGCCCCCAAAGTGTCATTATCTGATGTTCAGCCTGTGCTAATTAGCCAATTCTGTGACACACTGGGATTTCATATTGTTCAATAATAATGCTATAATTTTTTAACATTTTTAAAAAATATTTTAATGGGTGAGTTACAACGCTCCCGACATTTTATTTAGAATTAGAACTTATCCATCAGCATAAAAGATAACTGGAACCGTCATATTATGAGTAAACCAATTCAGATAGAACGCGGAATTAAATATCGTGACGCCGACAAAATGGCGCTGATCCCTGTCAAAAATGTGGTGACTGAACGCGAGGAAATTCTACGCAAACCTGACTGGATGAAAATTCGACTTCCCGCTGACTCAACGCGTATTCAAGGCATTAAAGCGGCAATGCGTAAAAATGGCCTTCACTCCGTATGTGAGGAAGCCTCTTGCCCAAACCTATCTGAATGCTTTAACCATGGTACGGCTACCTTTATGATCTTAGGGGCTATTTGTACACGCCGTTGCCCGTTCTGTGATGTCGCCCACGGCCGTCCTAATGCTCCTGACGCCAATGAGCCAGAAAAATTAGCGCAAACGATCAAAGATATGGCATTACGTTACGTGGTGATCACTTCCGTTGACCGTGACGATCTTCGTGATGGTGGCGCACAACATTTTGCTGACTGCATCAGTGCAATCCGCGAAAAAAGCCCATCGATCAAAATTGAAACTTTAGTACCCGATTTTCGCGGCCGTATGGATCGCGCATTAGAGATCTTAACCGCAACCCCACCTGATGTATTTAACCACAACCTCGAAAACGTGCCACGTGTTTATCGCCAAGTCCGCCCAGGCGCAAACTATGAGTGGTCACTGAAATTACTCGAAAAATTTAAAGAAGCGCACCCTGATATCCCAACGAAATCGGGTTTGATGGTTGGCCTTGGTGAAACCAATGCTGAAATCATCGAAGTGATGCGTGATTTACGCCGTCATGGCGTGACGATGTTAACCCTTGGGCAATACTTACAACCAAGCCGTCACCATTTACCCGTAAAACGCTACGTAAGCCCTGCTGAGTTTGATGAGATGAAAGAGGAAGCAATGGCAATGGGCTTTACCCATGCCGCTTGTGGGCCTTTTGTGCGCTCTTCTTACCATGCTGACTTGCAAGCCAAAGGCGAAGAAGTGAAATAAGCACTTAATTTATTCACTTAACAACGTTAGAAACCTGATTTGGGCAACTGAGTCGGGTTTTTTATTGTCAATAAATTCTCAATTTTTCCATAAAAAAACTCGCTCTAGTTAACTAGAGCGAGTTTACAGCTGTTCGTTTCTGATTGTTAATTGTTTAAATTACAGAGAGACAACGTTAACAGCAGATGGGCCTTTAGCACCTTCAGTGATTTCAAATTCAACTTTCTGGCCTTCCGCTAAGGTTTTGAAACCTTCGCTAGCAATCGCAGAAAAGTGAACAAATACATCTTTGCTACCATCTTCTGGAGTGATAAAACCAAAACCTTTAGATTCGTTGAACCACTTAACGTTACCTTTAACTTTAGACATCAAATTATTACCTTTAAAATAAAATAGACACACCATCTGTATCGAGTCCAGTACACCAGATATCTGACTTACTTGTCTACAACCTAGATCACGAAAATTGACTAAAATGATAAAAATATATTATTTATTGGTCGGTCTCACTCTAATTTCGACAATTATTCTTATCAATAGCAATTAATGCAACCAATTGTATCAGCTATAGCGAATTATTCAGTTATTACTTCTCATGCAGTAATAACCAATCCTTGATATCTAAGCCTCCCGTGTATCCTACCAGCTTACCATCGTGACCTAATACTCGGTGACAAGGCACAATGAGTGAGATTGGATTACGCGAATTCGCCATTCCCACTGCACGACAATAATTAACTGAGCCTAACTTTAACGCCAAGTCCTTATAACTCCAACGTTCTCCATACGGGATCCCGCATAGATGCTGCCAAACCTTCTTCTGAAACTCCGTCCCCTTTGGGTTTAATGCCACCGTAAACGTTTTTCTTTTGTGATTAAAATATTCTTTTAATTCTTTAGCACATAGCTTGGAGTGATCATTTTTGCTTTCTTTTTCCGTTTTTTCTTCAACAAAATAGATGCTCGTGATCCCGTCATCATCCGCCGTAATATGAACCCACGGCTTAGGAAATTTATCGGGGGTCGCTAAATATTGATGATACATAGTATCTCCTTAAAAGGATTCATTTACCTGATTGTATATACAGTTATAGAGTAAATTATTTCTACTTTGCAATGCTATTTTTTCTTAGTGTGGCTAACGGAATCATTGAATGCCCTATTTTTTTATTTTCAATATAAATAACAACCTAGCTGATAATTAGAATAATTATCATTCAATATTCCTTATTCACTATATATTGTGTGGTTGATAAATTTTAAATCCATATATAGTCTTTAGATATTAAATACCCCATCAAGATACTCTCAGTAATCCAAAAGGTGAATAAGATGAATGAGATTACCATTTATAGTAAGCCCAACTGTGTTCAATGTAATGCCACCTATCAAGCCTTAGATCGCAAAAAAATTGCCTATCAGATAATTGACCTCACAAAGGATAGCCAAGCACTTGAATTAGTTAAAAAATTAGGCTATCAACAAGTGCCTGTCGTCATTGCGGGTGACAGGCATTGGTCTGGTTTTCGCCCGGATATGATAAGCCTTCTTGCGGCATAGGAAATCCCATGGAAACTGAATCATTGATCTATTTTTCAAGCCGTTCAGGGAATTGCCATCGGTTTGTTGAAAAACTGGGATTGCCTGCAACTCGCCTCCCAATCGGGCAACAAGAAGCTAGCCTGATCGCCACAAAGCCTTATGTTCTGCTACTTCCGACCTACGGCGGCGGTGGAACAAAAGGCGCAGTGCCAAAAGAAGTGATTCAGTTTTTAAATATCGAGAAAAACCGTTTATTCATTCGCGGTGTTATTGCTGCGGGGAATACCAATTTTGGCGATGCTTACGCAATTGCGGGGGATATCGTCGCACAAAAGTGCCATGTTCCTTACCTCTACCGCTTTGAGCTCTTAGGCACTGCAAGAGATGTTCAATCGGTTAAAAATGGTCTACAAACGTTCTGGAAACGTGCCCACAACGAGAGCTTTTCATAATGGATACAATACAAAAGAATACCGAAATTGATTACCATGCGCTAAATGCCATGCTGAATTTATATGATAGCAAAGGTCATATTCAGTTTGATAAAGATAAAGAAGCTGCACACCATTATTTTCGCCAGCATGTTAATCAAAACACTGTATTTTTCCATGACTTAAAAGAAAAATTGGATTTTCTTATTCAAGAAAATTACTACGAAAACGACGTATTACAGCAATACAGCTTTGAATTTATTAAAGCACTGTTTCAGCAAGCCTACGCCCACAAATTTCGCTTCCAAACCTTTCTTGGCGCATTCAAATACTACACCAGCTACACGCTAAAAACCTTTGATGGCAAACGCTATTTGGAGCGCTATGAGGATCGCGTTTGCATGGTGGCGCTGACACTCGCACAAGGTTCAGAGCCCCTCGCCAAGCTGTATGTTGATGAAATCATTACAGGGCGCTTCCAGCCCGCGACACCGACATTCCTTAATTGTGGGAAAAAACAACGGGGCGAATTAATTTCCTGCTTCCTATTGCGTATTGAAGACAATATGGAATCCATCGGGCGCTCTGTTAATTCTGCTCTCCAGCTATCCAAACGGGGGGGTGGGGTCGCCTTTATGATGACCAACTTGCGTGAACAAGGCGCCCCCATCAAACTGATTGAAAACCAATCCTCGGGTGTTGTTCCCGTAATGAAAATGCTGGAAGATGCCTTTTCCTATGCGAATCAATTAGGTGCTCGCCAAGGTGCCGGTGCCGTGTATTTACATGCTCATCACCCTGATATTATGCGTTTTCTCGATACAAAACGGGAAAATGCGGATGAAAAAATACGCATAAAGACCTTATCCCTTGGCGTGGTGATCCCAGACATTACCTTCCAGTTAGCGAAAAATAACGAAGATATGTACTTGTTTTCCCCCTATGACGTTCAGCGTGTGTACGGTGTTCCCATGTCTGAAATCAGCGTCTCTGAAAAGTACGCGGAAATGGTGGATAACAAGACGATTAAAAAATACAAAATTAATGCGCGGGAATTTTTCCAGACTTTAGCTGAAATTCAATTTGAATCGGGCTACCCATATATTTTATTTGAAGATACTGCTAATAGGGCCAACCCAATTGCAGGGCGGATTAATATGAGCAACCTGTGCTCAGAAATTCTGCAAGTTAATCGCCCCAGCCTGTATGAAGAGGATTTAAGCTACCAAGAAATTGGTAAAGATATCAGCTGCAATTTAGGGTCGATGAATATTGCCAAAACCATGGATTCACCGAACTTTGCACAATCTATTGAAGCCGCAGTCAGAGCACTTAGCGCCGTCTCCGATATGAGCGATATTCGTTCCGTCCCCTCAATTGCTCAAGGAAACCGTCAGTCCCACGCCATTGGCCTTGGGCAGATGAACCTGCATGGCTATTTAGCTCGTGAGCGTATTCATTATGGCAGTGAAGAAGCGCTTGATTTTACCAATATCTATTTTTATACCGTCACTTATTATGCCCTCAAAACCTCGAACCAATTAGCCATTGAACGCAAAACCGCTTTTGTTGGTTTTGAGCACTCCACTTATGGCTCAGGTGACTATTTTGATAAATATATCAACGATATTTGGTTACCAAAAACACAAACCGTGCAGGAATTATTCCGACGTTCGGGCATCGAAATTCCCACTCGGGAAGACTGGCTGGCCTTAAAACAGTCGGTGATCACCTATGGTATTTACAATCAAAACTTGCAAGCCATTCCACCAACGGGGTCTATTTCCTATATCAATAATTCCACATCTAGCATTCACCCTATTGTTTCTCGTATTGAGATCCGTAAAGAAGGAAAGATTGGTCGAGTCTATTATCCTGCACCATTTATGGATAACGAAAATCTTGAGTTTTACCAAGACGCCTATCAAATCGGCCCTGAAAAAATTATTGATACCTATGCCATGGCCACTCAACACGTCGACCAAGGCTTATCGTTAACGTTATTTTTCAAAGATGATGCCACCACGCGAGATATTAACCGAGCGCAAATTTACGCTTGGAAAAAAGGCATAAAAACGTTGTACTACATACGATTACGTCAAACTGCGTTAGAAGGCACCGAAGTTGACGGCTGCGTATCTTGCACTTTGTGATAGGAATAAGATTATGACCATCAATACATCCGCGACCCCTGTGAAGGCTATCAACTGGAACCGTATTCAAGATGATAAAGATCTTGAGGTTTGGAATCGCCTCACGTCTAACTTTTGGTTACCCGAAAAAGTGCCTTTATCCAATGATATTCCATCGTGGAATACCCTCACTGAAGCAGAAAAAAAGCTGACTATACGTGTCTTTACTGGACTAACACTGCTCGACACTATCCAAAATACGGTGGGTGCCCCCTGTTTAATGCCTGATGCGCAAACCCCCCATGAAGAAGCTGTTTTATCCAATGTGAGCTTTATGGAAGCGGTACATGCACGCTCTTATAGCTCGATTTTCTCCACCTTATGTTCCACCAGCGACGTCGATGAAGCCTTTCGTTGGAGTGAAGAAAATAGTGCATTACAAAATAAAGCTAAAATCATTCTTTCTTATTACTGTGATTCACATCCCTTAAAGAAAAAAGTGGCAAGTGTCTTTTTGGAATCATTTCTATTTTATTCCGGGTTTTATTTACCTATGTATTGGTCAAGTCGCGGTAAGCTCACTAATACTGCGGACTTAATTAGATTGATTATTCGAGATGAAGCGATACATGGCTATTATATTGGTTATAAATTCCAAAAATCATTATTGAATTATGATGAAAAAACGCAGGCAGAAATAAAAGATTTCACCTTCTCATTATTATTCGACTTATATGAAAATGAAGTGAAATATACCCAAGAATTATATGACTCGGTTGGCTGGACAGAAGATGTCAAAAAGTTCTTACATTATAATGCCAATAAAGCCTTAATGAATTTAGGTTATGAAGCCTTATTCCCCGATACCGTCACCGATGTAAGCGCGGCAATATTATCTGCGTTATCCCCCGATGCGAATGAAAATCATGATTTCTTCTCAGGATCAGGTTCTTCTTATATTATTGGCAAAGCGGTCAGTACCGAGGATGATGACTGGAACTTTTAATCAATTGATTAGTTTAATTCACATTTGACTTAAGCTGTCACCGATTTACATACCCTGATGAATAATAACACTTTTATTTTTCAGGGTATTTTTTAGGCTAAAAAACACCCAAATCAGTTCGTTTTTTATAGGGATATCTGTTCAATTATTCATTTTTAATGAATCAATCTGGCATTAATTTCCAATCGCTCATTTTAAAACCCTAAAATAAATTAATAAAATTAATGCTTTTGGCGCTTTGCCTTATTTATTTTCATTCATTATTTACGGCCAAATTATCGATAAAAAATTGTTATCACTAATCCATCTTAAGTCATTTCTTTATTTTCAACTCTGACAAAATAAATACAGCCTCACCAGTAAGTTAACTACTCTAGATAGGTTTTATATTCTTACTCATATTCGCTATTTTCGTTTTCTTATTTAAATCATATTTTACATTTTTTACGGGGATTTTTTTGATTAATTCTACTTAACCAAGGGTTGTCAGCCATTTTTATTATGCTAGGGTTTATTGCTTGCAATTTTTACTAATAATCTAATCAGGAGCATTTGAATTTAAACCATAATGAATAAACCCATTAAATTAAAATAGGAATTTCTGCCCTAATAATTTTCAAACGATAGCCATGGTTTAGGTCTAAATAGGCAAGACTATCATTATTGAATCGACACAATTCATTTTGGGCTCCAACTCTTTTTGTTGATTGAAAATTGGGTAAATAATATATGGCAATAAAATTAGAAGTTAAAAATTTATATAAAATATTTGGGGAAAATCCTGACTCCGCATTTAAGCTTTTAGAATCAGGAATGGACAAAGACGCTATCTTTGAAAAAACAGGCCTCACGGTCGGTGTTCAAGATGTGAATCTGGCGATTGAAGAAGGCGAAATCTTCGTTGTAATGGGGCTTTCGGGTTCAGGGAAGTCCACTTTGGTGCGCCTCCTCAATCGCCTGATTGAACCCACCAGCGGCCAAGTGCTGATTGATGGAGAAGATATCTCTGATATTTCCGACAAAGCCCTGCGTGACGTGCGCCGAACAAAAATCAGCATGGTGTTTCAATCCTTTGCCTTAATGCCTCACATGAATGTGATTGATAATACCGCATTTGGCATGGAGCTTTCGGGCATATCGAAACCAGACCGCCATAAAAAAGCGATGGATGCCCTGAATCAAGTGAACCTCGAAAAGTGGGCTAACTCCTATCCCGACGAGCTTTCTGGTGGGATGCGCCAACGCATTGGCTTAGCAAGAGCACTCGCCAATGACCCTGATATCCTGTTAATGGATGAAGCCTTTTCTGCGCTTGACCCACTTATTCGAACAGAAATGCAAGATGAATTGCTGTCTTTACAAGGGGATAAACAACGCACCATCGTTTTTATCTCCCATGACCTCGATGAAGCCATGCGAATTGGTGACCGCATCGCCATTATGCAAGGCGGTGTTGTCGTTCAGGTCGGCACCCCTGATGAAATACTGAATAACCCAGCTAATGACTATGTCAGAACCTTCTTCCGTGGAGTTGATATTAGCCAAGTGTTCAGTGCCAAAGATATTGCACGAAGGCGCCCCGATGCCCTGCTACATATCGCGCCCGGCTTTGGTCCTCGTTCCGCCCTAAAAGTGCTGAATGATGAAGACCGTTACCATGGCTATTTGCTTTCACGAGGCCATACCTTTGCAGGTGTCGTCTCCGTAGAGTCTTTAGAAAAAGCGTTGCACGACAAAGCCGGGATTGAAGCTGCAATTTTATCAGATATTGAGCCGATTCAAGGTGATACCTCCTTAAATGAAGTTATCTCGACGATTGCACAAGCGCCTTGCGCAGTACCTGTCGTGAATGAAAAAAATCGTTATCTAGGGGTGATTTCGAAAGGCATGCTGCTACAAGCACTGGATAAGGAGACGCCTAATGAGTAAGCAAAATCAAGACAATACCATCGACCAACAAGATCCGTGGGCCGATACTCAAGTTGAGCAAACGCCAGTGCAGACGCCTGATACAACCCAATCTGACGATCCATGGGCGGCAAGTTCCGCGCAAGATCAAAGTGCTGTAGATGATCCGTGGGGTGGCTCATCCGCAACAGACACTACACCAGATACAGGATCCAGTGATTGGCTTGATGCTGCACCAACAGATAGCATCGCACCAGATCAGTTTAATATTATGGATCCCTTCCAGCACACGCTTATCCCGCTTGATTCTTGGGTTGCGCATGCCATCGATTGGGTTGTTCTCAACTTTCGCCCTGTATTCCAAGGCATACGAGCTCCTATCGATTTCATTCTCAGCGGGTTTGAACAATTTCTCACCTCGCTGCCGTCTCCCGTAGCCATTATCATTTTTGCACTACTTGCTTGGCAATTAGCAGGGCGAGCAATGGGCGTGGCGACCTTTATTTCGATGATAGCCATCGGGGCAATTGGTGCTTGGTCGGAAGCGATGGTGACATTATCGCTGGTACTGACCTCATTGCTATTTTGTATTGTGATAGGGCTACCGCTGGGAATTTGGCTGGCTCGTAGCGAAAGAGCAGCCAAAATCATCCGCCCATTACTCGATGCGATGCAAACCACACCGGCATTCGTCTACTTAGTGCCGATTGTCATGTTATTTGGTATCGGTAATGTGCCTGGTGTCGTCGTCACCATTATATTTGCCTTGCCACCTATCATTCGTCTGACCATTTTAGGTATCAAACAAGTCCCTGCCGACTTAATTGAAGCTGCTGAATCATTCGGTGCAAGTCCACGTCAAATGTTATTCAAAGTGCAATTGCCACTCGCAATGCCAACGATCATGGCGGGTGTTAACCAAACGCTTATGTTAGCGCTTTCAATGGTGGTCATAGCGTCGATGATTGCGGTTGGTGGTTTAGGTCAAATGGTATTAAGGGGGATTGGCCGCCTTGATATGGGGCTCGCGTCTGTCGGGGGCGTCGGTATTGTTATTCTCGCTATCATTTTAGACCGCTTCACCCAGTCTTTGGGGCAAGATACCCGTGGTAAAACGCCGATTCGTTGGTATCAAAAAGGCCCTATTGGGCTGGTTTTGCGCCCATTTTGTAAAAAAGCCAATTAATCCATACATCCTCCATTCACCTGAGTGCCATTCATTTGGCACTTAACTTGGCTCTTCCCATTAAGGCCAAGCTCGCTGCGAAATAAAACAGAGGGAACAATATAATGAAACATAAAATCATTCTTGCATCTGCACTGACAGCCATATTTACCATTCCATTGGCAGGTGCTAACGACCTACCGGGTAAAGGGATAAAAATTAACCCTGTACAAAGTACTATCAGCGAAGAAACATTCCAAACACTGATCGTCGCTAAAGCCCTTGAAGAGCTCGGCTATGATGTTCAACCTATCAAAGAGGTCGACTATAACGTGGCTTATGCATCCATAGCGAATGGTGATGCGACATACTTAGCCACCAGCTGGGTTCCTTTGCATAATGCGCAATATGACGCTGCTGGCGGTGATAAAGTATTCTATCGCCAAGGTAATTACGTCGTTAATGCAGCTCAAGGCTACCTCATTGACAAAAAGACCGCAGAAAAATACAACATTACTAATGTTGAGCAACTTAAAGACCCTAAAATTGCCAAACTCTTTGATTCAAATGGCAATGGTAAAGCGGATTTAACTGGATGTAATCCAGGCTGGGGTTGTGAAGCCGCCATCAATAATCATTTAAAAGCCTATGACCTTGAAAAAACAGTCGATCATAATCAAGGGAACTATGCGGCGATGATGGCTGATACCATTACCCGATATAAAGAAGGTAAACCTATTTTATATTATACGTGGACACCTTATTGGATCAGTGATGTGCTCAAACCAGGTCGTGATGTGGTCTGGTTAGAAGTACCTTTCTCTTCAATGCCAAACGGTGAAAAAACAGACACGAAGTTACCTAACGGGAAAAACTATGGTTTCCCACCAAATACCATGCATATCGTCGCTAACAAAAAATGGGCAGCGGATAACCCATCTGCGGCAAAATTATTTGAAGTGATGAAACTGCCTATTGCCGATATCAATGCGCAAAACTTAAGAATGCATAATGGTGAAGCGTCACAAGCGGATATCCAACGCCACACCAATGCTTGGATAAAAGCGCACCAATCCACGTTTGATGGCTGGGTGAAAGCAGCGCAAGAAGCCGCTAAGTAAGCTTAAATCACACAATAAAATAACTAAAGCCACCCGCTAATCTGGGTGGCTTTTTACATCAATGACAAAAAGAAATAAACCAAGGTAATGAATTTTGTTTATAGTAGTCGCCTAGCAAATAATAGGTAACCTACATGAAACAGACCCAAACTGCGGAGCTAACAACGGGCCTCACTATTTTGATGGCCATTGCAACAGGCCTTGTCGTGGCCAGCAATTACTATGCCCAGCCTCTGTTAGACACCATTGCAGCGCAATTTAATCTGACCACCAACATGGCAGGCTTTATTGTCACCGCCGCACAACTTGGCTACGCAGTCGGTTTACTGTTTTTAGTTCCTCTTGGAGACTTATTTGAACGTAAACGCTTAATTTTATTCATGACGTTTCTTTCTGCTTCAGGCTTACTCATTACCGCGCTTTCAACCAACATTTGGCAGATCCTATTAGGTACTGCACTGACCGGGCTGTTTTCTGTTGTTGCTCAAGTGCTGATCCCGATGGCTGCCTCTATCGCGCATCCGAATAAGCGAGGTAAAGCGGTTGGTATCATCATGAGCGGATTATTACTGGGAATTTTACTGGCAAGAACGGTATCTGGTGCTGTAGCAATGGTCGGCGGCTGGCGTGCAATTTATTGGGTCGCCTTTGTTTTATTAATTATCTTATTAATTGTATTAGCGATTAAATTACCTCGCTATCACCAAAAAGCGAATCTTAACTACTTTCAGTTACTTTGCTCTATTGGCCGATTATTTTTTAGTACGCCTGTTTTGGCGGTTAGAGCGTCACTTGGCGCACTCTCTTTTGCTAATTTTGGGCTATTGTGGACAGCAATGGCATTTTTATTGGCGAGCCCGCCATTTAACTATTCTGAGGGGACTATCGGTTTATTTGGCCTTGTTGGTGCTGCGGGAGCATTAATGGCATCACAAGCGGGCCACCTTGTGGATAAAGGCAAAGGTAAAATAATCACGACCGTTGGACTGGTTTTATTGCTGTTATCTTGGTTGCCCATAGGTTTAGCAAAACACTCCTTAGTCGCCTTTGTTATTGGCATTCTGGTACTTGACCTCGCAGTTCAAGCCGTCCATGTTACCAGCCAAAGTACCTTATACCGCATTATGCCTGAAGCGCGTAACCGCCTCACCGCAGGGTATATGACCAGTTATTTTATTGGTGGGGCACTCGGCTCATTATTATCAGGCTATGCCTATGAACGTGCTGGCTGGGAAGGAGTAGCGATTGCAGGCGTTTGTTTAACGGCTCTAAGCTTAGTTATCTGGGCCATTGGTATCCGATTCGATCCCACTATCTCGACGTTAGAAGAGTAATCACTCTCCCCCTTTCTACAGCTGATAATGTTTTTTCTTAAATGTTATCAGCTGCACATTAACACATAAAAAAACATAATATATTCAAAGTGGAACTGTCACTTTTTTTCTTTATTTAAGCGTATAACCCATAAATTAATATCAATAATTCGAGATAATAATAATATATTGTTATAGTTACCACAGCGAAAGTTAGCAAATGACACAGTTAAACAAATACTATATCTCATTTGGACGGTATAATTATTGTTAATTAGGGCAATAATTATTAGCAGAAATAATAATCCAAAAACAAAAAATAGGTATTTTCACCTAATCAATAGCAATATCTATCTAACTTGTAATTATTGGGTAACAAAAAAAATGGTATTGAGTTAATGCGATGTGATTATATATTGTTTTATATGATTTTGTTTGATGTGTAAATTGCATTTTTTTGGCTAATTTATATCCAAATATACTTAGGTAGGCTAAAAATATACATTACGCTATACTGAAACCCATAAATTACATTCATAAAATTTATGAATCATGTATCATTATCAAAATAAAATCATCGATATTAATTAAGTATAATTGCTAATTCTCTCTTTTAATATACCATTTAGATGGTTGATGACAGTTGCAATCTTACCAACTGAAACTAATAAGGTATCCAAATAATGGAAAGTTCATTTACACCGACAGAAGCACTATTAAATGCTCGCGTCGCGCAACAAGATACACATGAAAAACCAATCCCGTATCAAGAGATACTTTTGACTCGCTTATGTATGCATGTTCATGGAAAATTACTTGAATCTCGCAATAGTATGCTACGAGCTCAAGGGATCAATGAAACTCTCTTTATGGCATTAATGATTTTAGATACGAAAGATTCACGCAGTATCCAACCGTCAGAACTCAGTGCCGCACTGGGCTCATCTCGTACCAATGCAACTCGTATTGCAGATGAACTGGAAAAAAATGGCTGGATTGAACGTAAAGAAAGCCACAATGACAGACGTTGTCTACATTTACACCTTACCGAAAAAGGTTCAGAGTTTTTAAGTAGCTTATTGCCACCGCAGCACAGCGCGTTAATCGATATCTGGTCGGCTTTAGATGCTGATGAAAAACAGCAGCTTGATAAACTCATGCGTAAACTACTGACAAAACTGGATACTATAAAAGATTAACCATTTATTTTGTAAGGTTAATGTATTTGAGGCATTCTGATACTCAAAGGCGAAAAAAAACTTTTCAGCCTGTAATATTTCATTATCCTTTTACCTTATGCTTTACGATATTCCCATCAAGCAGCAAAATCATTTGTAGTCTCAGTTTCCAGTGGTTAACTACTAACTACTGGAAACAACCGTGATCCTTATCCATCGAAAATGGAGTAATACCAGTATGAGTTCCCCTGAGGAAATGCAACAAACGCAAGCTCCCCAACGAAATAAAAAAAGACAACGCAGAAATGCTTTGGTCTTTTTAACGTTAATTTTTATTGCTATTGGCGTGGGCTGGGCAGTTTATTGGTATCTGGTACTTCGCCATTATGAATCAACGGATAACGCTTACGTTGCAGGTAATCAAGTACAAATCCAATCCCAAGTATCTGGGAGCGTGATGACCGTTAACGTTGATAATACCGACTTCGTAAAAAGCGGCACGGTACTCGTTGAGCTTGACCCACGGGACGCTGAATTGGCATTGGATAAAGCCAAAACCGAACTGGCAAATAGTGTGCGTCAAACTCGCCAGCACATCATTAACAGCCGCCAGCTACAAGCGAATATTGATGTGAAACGCTCAGAATTGAGCCGTTTACAAAATGACCTAAAACGTCGCGAAGTATTAGGCAACAGCAATTTAATCGGTAAAGAAGAGTTGCAACACGCACGCGAGTCCGTTGTCAGTGCAAAAGCTGCATTAGATATGGCCGTTGAGCAATATAATGCCAACCAAGCAATCGTCCTCAATACCTCCATTGAAAAACAACCTGCGGTTGAGCAAGCTGCGACTCAAGTTCGTAATGCATGGTTAACCTTACAGCGCACCAAAATTGTGAGCCCAGTGGACGGTTATGTTTCTCGCCGTAGCGTGCAAATTGGCTCACAAATCACGCCATCAACCCCATTAATGGCCATTGTGCCATCGAGTGGTATGTGGATTGATGCCAACTTTAAAGAAACACAACTGGCAGATATGCGTATTGGCCAGCCTGCGAAAGTCACAGCCGACTTCTACGGCAAAGACGTGGTCTTTAACGGGACGGTTGTTGGTCTAGATATGGGGACAGGTAGTGCGTTTTCATTATTACCCGCGCAAAATGCGAGTGGAAACTGGATTAAAGTTGTACAGCGCCTCCCCGTACGTATTGCGTTAGACCCTGCACAACTTGAAGAACGCCCATTACGTATCGGTTTATCCACGGAAGTGACGATTGATACCTTAAATAAAGATGGCAAAGTGCTGTCAAAAGGCATGCGTGATGCACCAGCTTACCATACATCTGCATTAGCGGTGGATATGTCTCCTGCCGACAAGATAGTTACTGAGATAATTAATAATAACGCTGGGAACAAATAAGTGGGGGCGCAACACTCATGACCGCACCACTTACAGGTTCAAAACTGGCTTGGATGACCATCGCCCTCTCACTGGCGACGTTCATGCAAGTCCTTGACTCAACCATTGCTAACGTCGCAATCCCAACGATTGCGGGTAACCTTGGCGCATCTAACTCCCAAGGAACGTGGGTGATCACCTCGTTCGGCGTGGCAAATGCAATCTCCATTCCCGTCACGGGTTGGTTGGCACGGCGTATTGGTGAGGTTCGACTATTTCTATGGTCAACGGGTCTCTTTGCCTTAACATCTTGGTTATGCGGTATTTCTGGCAGCTTAGAAATGCTGATTTTATTCCGTGTGCTTCAAGGCTTAGTCGCGGGTCCACTGATCCCTCTATCCCAAAGCTTACTGCTTAATAACTACCCCCCCGCCAAACGCAGTATGGCGCTGGCGCTTTGGTCGATGACCATTGTGGTCGCACCAATTTGCGGGCCTATTCTTGGTGGCTATATCAGTGATAACTACCATTGGGGATGGATATTCTTCATCAACGTTCCATTCAGTATTGCAATTATTTTTGCCATCATGCGTACCTTAAAAGGCCGTGAGACAAAAATTTCTATTCAACGCATTGATACTGTTGGTTTAGTTTTATTAGTTGTTGGGATTGGCGCACTGCAAATCATGCTCGACCAAGGGAAAGAGCTGGATTGGTTTAACTCAACCGAAATCATTGTCTTGACAGTAATTGCCGTTGTAGCGATTGCCTTCTTAATTGTCTGGGAGTTAACCGACGATCACCCCGTCATTGACCTCTCTCTCTTTAAGGAGCGCAATTTTACCATTGGCTGCTTATCCCTCAGCCTCGCCTATATGTTGTACTTTGGTACCATCGTCTTGCTCCCGCAGCTATTGCAAGAGGTTTATGGATATACTGCAACATGGGCGGGATTAGCCTCTGCGCCCGTTGGGTTATTGCCACTACTCATTACCCCCATTATCGGTAAATTTGGTAACCGCATTGATATGCGTTATTTAGTGACATTCAGCTTTATTATCTATGCTGTCTGTTACTACTGGCGTGCTTATACCTTTGAACCGGGTATGGGCTTTGCAGCAGCAGCTTGGCCGCAATTTGTTCAAGGCCTCGCGATTGCCTGCTTCTTTATGCCATTAACCACCATTACCTTGTCGGGGTTACCCCCTGAAAAAATGGCATCGGCATCCAGCTTATCTAACTTTACCCGAACGCTGGCTGGGGCAATTGGTACCTCGATTACCACAACAATGTGGACACAAAGAGAATCCATGCACCATGAAAATCTTGCCGAATTTGTCAATCCGTACAATCCAAATGCGCAGCATATGTACAGTGAATTGGCACAGATTGGCATGAATGAGCAGCAAAGTGCGGCTTACTTAGCGAAAACCATTACAGATCAAGGGCTGATCTTATCGGCAAATGAAATTTTCTGGCTCTCCGCGGGGATCTTTATTTTACTGATGGTGATCGTCTGGTTTGCTAAACCGCCATTTGGTGCGGGGTCGAAAGACGGTGGCGGCGCTCACTAATCTCAATTTAACCCTACATTTCGGTGTGGGGTTATTTTTTGCTTCATTCCTTCCTATCAAATACACTTGTTCAATCATTAACCCGCTCAGGTAAACAATCATGAAATCATGGATTGAAAACAGTCAGGCACTTACTTTGATTAATACCATGGATGAAGCCCAGACAGAGCAATGCCGCGGAAAACTCATTCGCTACATTAATCAGTACCAAGAAGATTATCCATTTGATATTTTGGATGACGTTCAAGCTTATATGCAGCTAAAACTTGATGCTGATGATCTGGATTTTAATACAATTCCCGATGAAATTAAGCAGGCTCTTACTGAAGGTTATTATGAATACTGCATCAGTTTAAACGAAATATCTGCGGCATATATGATAGTAACTCAACCCACGCCATTAACGCGTTTAGATCTTATTCAGTTCACTAATCACTTATTAGAAGCTTATTCATGTAATTATCCAGAAGATGAATTTCTCGTGCCGAAACTTGCTGAGTTTGCAGATTTATTGACTCACTAGCCAAATTTTAGATAGAAAAAAGCCATACGTGAAAACGTATGGCCTTAGAAATCGTATTGATAAACCGATTAGTTAGCTTGGTTTTGCTGCCACCATTGTGCCAACATCACCCCTGTAGCAACAGAGACATTCAGGCTTTCAACTTTGCCCGTTCCGCCGATAAACAGGCTCATATCCCCTTGATCCCACGTGCTATCGCTTAAACCATCACTTTCTTGGCCCAAAACAAGCACCATTTTGGCTGGTAATTTCGCTTTCGCTAAATCTTGGCTGCCTTTATGGCTCGATGTAGTTACAATGGTGTAACCCGCTTTGCGGAATTTATCTAACGTGGACGTTAAGCCGTCAGCATCGATAGCTTTAATGTGCTCAGCACCACCTTCTGCGGTACGAATTGCCGCGCCGGATTCCAACATACCTGCATCTTGCAAAATCACACCTTGCACGCCAAAGTGAGCACAGCTGCGCATGATCCCGCCTAAGTTATGTGGGTTACCAACATCTTCCAGCGCTAATACACAATCTTTTTCTGCGGCTTGCTCTAAATACGCGTCTGCGCTCATGCCACCACGCTTTTTGATGATAAAACACACACCACCATGGTGTTCTGTTCCAGAGGCTTTCGATAACTCTTCATCATCAACAACATGATAGGCTTTGCGGTTTGCCGCCATCCATTTCAGGGCATCACGAAAACGAGGCGTGACAGATTGTAAAAACCATGCGCGAACAATGGCGTCTGGGCGGTTTTTAAACATCGCTTGGCACGCATTTTCGCCGTAAATACGGGTCTCTTCTTGGCGTTGTTTACGCAGTTGCTCAGGGTCGATTTGGCTTTTACCAACAATCCCACCATGATCATTTTCAAATTCTTCGCTATTCGGTTTAGAAACCGTACGCCACGGGGAACGCTCACGTGGTGCGCTATCACGGTTATCAGAGCGGCGTTCCTGACGACCACCTTCAGGGCGATTTGAACGACCCCCTCTTTCTTGGCGGCCACCATCACGTCGGTCACCACCGCGCTTATCATTTCCGCCACGTCTATCATCGCGACCACCGTCACGACCGCCACGGCGTTTATCGTTACCTTTGTTGCTGTCCTGCTCTTCGCTGCGGACATACATCACTTTTACTTTGCCGTTTTTACCACTAAAATCATTCGAGTCGTTCATCACTATCCCCTACTAAGCTATGGCGCGAAGATTACATGATGTTGCAAGGCTACGCTACCGATTCGCACTATTATCTCACCGAAAAGTTATTGAATATACCTCTATCGCATAGAAATCGTTTTGCGTACAATATGCGGCTTATTTTATGGTCTGCAAAACAGTAATCAAACATGACACCTAATGCCGTTTATCACCTCCGCCAGCAACGCCTCGCTTTATCGACAAAACCTTTTAAAGCAAGGGGCTGTCGTGTAAAACGCTGCCAATATTGCTTGTTACCTGTTCCACAATGCCTGTGCCAAGAAACGGTATCAACCCAAGCGAAAAGTCAATTTTGCTTGATCATGTTTGATGGTGAAGTGTTTAAACCCAGCAATACAGGAAAACTGATTGCTGATGTCCTCCCTGAGACACTCGCTTTTCAGTGGTCAAGGACCGATCCAGATGCACAGCTTTTAGCAGCCTTACAGGATGATACTCGCCAGCCTTACCTGATTTTCCCTGAAAGCTATGCGCAAGAAAATCGTGTTGTTGTGAATGAACCTAGCATCTCTGATAAACCTGCTTTATTTATTTTATTGGATGGAACCTGGCCTGAAGCACGCAAAATGTTCCGTAAGAGCCCGTATCTCAATAACATTCCAATGCTATCCATCAACACAAAAGCGCGGACGGACTACCTGTTACGCACACCATCCCGTGAAGAACAACATTGCACCGCAGAGGTTGCCGCTACAGTGCTAGAGCTTGCTGGTGATATCCAAGCCTCACAGCAGTTATTTAGTCATTTTAGTCTATTTCGCCAAAAATACCTTGAGGGGAAACCCCATCACCCAGTAGCCCAAATGGTGTTAAACGCAACGGCTTCCTAACTATTTTTAGGGACTGTTTTCACGCTTTTTTTCGTAAATAGTTCCAAGAAATAGTCACTTTCGGATAATCGTCATCCTAAAACGTGAAGGTGCTTGTATAAATTAATTAAATCCGCAGGATAAACTAGCGCAATATAAAAGATAGGGCATAGTATTCATAAGTATTACTTAGCCTCTTTTTATCTCTTGAACGATTATGCCGTTCACCAAGCGAAGGGTTATCTCTATGGGTTTAGTGAGTCAGTTAGAATCTTTATTCAGGCCAAAATCAATCGTGGTCATTGGCGCCTCTGAAAACCCGAGCCGTGCAGGTTCGGTTATGATGAAAAACCTTCTCACCAGCGGCTTTAAAGGGCCGATTCTCCCAGTCAATCCAAATCGTAGCTCCGTCTTGGGCGTACTGGCCTACCCTTCTATTGATAAGCTTCCACTCAAACCTGACCTTGCGGTAATTTGTACACATCATTCACGAAATATTAGCTGTTTACTGCAACTTGGTGAAGCAGGCTGCAAAGTTGTGATTATCTTATCATCCCCTTCGATTCAATTTAATGAATTAAAAAAGGTGGCTCAGCAATATCAAATTCGCCTTTTGGGTCCTAATAGTTTAGGGTTTTTAGCACCATGGCAAGGTTTAAATGCCAGCTTTTCACCTATCCCAATACTCAAAGGCAAACTGGCTTTTATTTCCCAATCTGCGGCAGTTTCTAATACCGTGCTTGATTGGGCAAGGCATCGTGATATCGGTTTCTCCTACTTTATCGCCCTGGGTGATAGTATCGATATTGATATTGATGACTTACTGGATTACTTAGCCCGCGATAGCAAAACCAGTGCAATTTTGCTTTACCTTGAAAACATCAGTGATGCGCGGCGCTTTTTATCGTCATCACGCAGTGCATCACGCAACAAGCCTATTCTCGTCATAAAAAGTGGTCGAACACGCAAAGCCCAAGAACTTTTAGGGGAAAAACCCAGTTTGGATGCCGCTTATGATGCTGCAATTCAACGGGCAGGCCTTTTGCGGGTGCAAGATACCCATGAAATGTTTTCTGCTGTTGAAACATTAAGCTATATGACCCCATTACGGGGTGAACGTTTATCAATTATGAGCAATGGTGCTGCCCCCGCCGCCATGGCTTTGGATGAACTTCTTCTGCGTAATGGTAAGCTGGCTACACTCAGTATTGAAACCGAAAATGAACTCAGTGCCCTGCTTCCACTTGATCTCTCCACACAAAATCCGATTGATTTGGGTGATGATTCCACGGTAGAGCGCTATATTAACGTATTAAACAAGATGCTCGATAGCCATGATCATGACGCACTTTTATTGATCCACACCCCCAGTGCGATCACGGAAAGCAAATCCATGGCAGAAAAAATTATCAAAACCATCAAGCAGCACCCTCGTGGAAAATGGCTCACTATTTTAACCAACTGGTGTGGTGAATATTCTTCTCAAGAATCACGGCGTTTGTTTAGTGAAGCAGGGATCCCGACTTATCGAACCCCTGAAGGGGCAATTACAGCCTATATGCACATGGTGGAATACCGCCGTAACCAAAAACAGTTAAAAGAGACGCCAGCACTTCCAGTGGGGATTACTGCCAATACACAGCAAGCACATGAATATATTCAGCAAGCATTGAAAAACAATAACTTGCATTTAGATACGCATGAAGTGCAGCCTATTTTAAAAGCCTATGGGCTGCATAGTTTGCCAACTTGGATTGCTCATTCAAGTGAGGAAGCAATTGAAATTGCTGAAAAAATTGGTTATCCCGTTGCTTTAAAGCTACGTTCACCCGATATTGTGCATAAATCAGAAGTTCAAGGTGTCATGCTGTATCTGAGAAACGCAAAAGAGGTTGAAGATGCAGCAAAAGCAATTATTGAACGTGTTTCCACCAATTTCCCGAACGCTCGCATTGAAGGTTTATTAGTGCAAAGCATGGCAAACCGAGCAGGCGCACAAGAATTGCGTATTGCGGTAGAACTCGACCCAGTATTTGGCCTGCTAATAATGTTAGGTGAAGGGGGAATTGAATGGCAGCAAGAAAGCCAAGCTGCTGTTGCCTTACCGCCATTAAATATGGCGCTCGCACGTTACCTCGTCATTAACGCCATCAAAGGCTATAAAATTAAGTCGCGTAGTGCATTAGAACCACTGAATATCTTAGGCCTCTCCAGTTTATTAGTGAGAGTTTCAAACCTAATCATCGATTGCCCAAATATTACACGCTTAGATATACACCCACTATTAGCCTCTGGCGATGAATTTACCTTGTTAGATGTTTCTATGACACTCAGCCCTAATGATGGTGTGGCAAGCTCAAGGCTTGCTATTCGCCCTTATCCAAGCGAGTTAGAAGAAACAATTCATTTAAAAGAAGATTTAAACTGCTTATTACGCCCAATACTTCCCGAAGATGAACCACTATTGAAGTCTTTTATCGAGCAGGTCACAAAAGAAGATCTCTATTATCGGTATTTTAGTGAGATTAGTGAGTTTACCCATGACGACCTCGCTAATATGACGCAAATAGATTACGACCGTGAAATGGCCTTTGTGGCAGTAAAAAATCAAAGTACAAGCCCTGAAATCATCGGTGTTGTTCGTGCAATGGCAGACCCAGATAATCAAGAGGCTGAATTTGCTGTTTTAGTTCGTTCTGATATGAAAGGGCAAACACTGGGTTATCAGCTTATGCAAAAATTGCTTAACTATACTCGCGGCCATGGCATCAAAAAATTAACTGCTATCACCATGCCTGAAAACCGCAACATGATCAGCTTAGCGAAAAAATTAGGGTTTGAGGTTGAAGTGCAATTTGAAGATGGTGTTGTGAACCTCACTCTTCACCTTTAAAAAGGTGATGGAGCGTGGCATAACCTGTATGGGAATTAAACAGATATGCAATTTATTCTAAATGCTTTGACTAAATATGCTATCATTCACTGATCATTCGCTTAAAAATGTGTGCAAAGCGATTTGCTATTAGACTAATAAGAGAAAATTCGCACTGTGATGTTGTCAAAACTAAAACAAGCAAAACATCAACAATATTTGGTAAGTTTACCTAAACTGTCTCAAGATGTTGCTGATGTCAAAACGCTATATAAGACAGAAGATTTTCGTGATGAACTGCTTAAGCAAATATCTCTCGCTCAAAATACTATCTACATTACGGCCTTGTATTTAGAGAAAGATGACGCAGGTAAAGACATTCTTCATGCGCTGTATGCGGCAAAACAAGCTAATACATCATTAGATATCAAAATTCTCGTCGACTGGCATCGGGCTCAACGAGGGCGTATTGGTGCTGCTGCAAATGCCACCAACGCGGATTGGTATTACGATGTCTCGCAACAGTATCCAGATGTTGACATTCCAATCTATGGTATTCCCGTCAATACTCGGGAAGCTTTAGGTGTCTTACATCTAAAAGGCTTTCTGTTTGATGATACCCTGCTGTATAGCGGAGCAAGCATCAATGATGTGTATTTACAACGACATGAAAAATATCGTTATGACCGATATCACCTTATTAAAAATAGCCAGCTAGCAGCATCAATGCGAAAATTCATTGATGATTCACTATTACCTACTGATGCTATTCATCGTCTAAATACAGAAACGCGCCCTAAAACAGCTGAATTTAAGCACCTAATAAAACAGTTCCGTTTAGGACTTAGAGGGTCTTCTTACCAGTTTACTGGTAATGCATCTAATGATGAATTATCGGTAACACCTTTTGTTGGCTTAGGTAAGAAAAACGATCTTAACCGAGTGATCACCCATTTAATGGGTTCAACCAGTGATAAACTAACTATTTGTACGCCATACTTTAACCTTCCAGCGGTATTAGTGCGGATCATCAGCCGATTACTACGTGATGGCAAACAGGTTGAAATTATTATTGGTGATAAAACCGCTAACGATTTTTATATTCCACCAGAAGAGCCTTTCAAAATTATTGGCGCACTTCCTTATCTATATGAAATCAACTTACGCCGATTTGTTAGTCGCTTACAGCGCTTTATTGACAGTAAACAGTTGACGGTTAGGCTTTGGAAAGATGGTGATAATACTTATCACTTGAAAGGTATGTGGGTCGATAACCAGTGGCAACTGATCACGGGTAATAACTTAAATCCACGCGCATGGGGCTTAGATCTGGAAAACGCAGTTTTAATTCATGATCCTAAACAACAGCTTCAAGACCAACGTCATCATGAATTGGAATGCATTCGCACTCATACTAAAGTCGTTAATCACTACAGGGAGTTAGACAGCATTCAAACTTACCCTGTTAAAGTGAAAAAGTTAATTCGTAGGCTGAGACGCATACGTGTTGATCGGCTGATCAGTCGGATCTTATAAGTTTACAAAAAAGCGTCACTTTAAAGTGGCGCTTTTCAATTTTGGTAACCAATTAATGAAGGCCAATACGGTAAAAATAGTAATTATTAGCTCATTGATGTTATTAACAACAGGGTGTGCTGGTTTTCATTGGTCGAATGACAATTGGAAAGGAAAAGACAAAGCACAGCACTTTGCATTTTCCGCTGCCATGGCAGCAGCAGGCAATGCTTATGCGGACAGGCAGAATATGTCCCATCGTCATGCAGCTCAATTTGGCCTATTATTTTCTATTTCGCTTGGTGCTGCAAAAGAGCTTTATGATAGTCGCCCTGAAGGAACAGGCTGGAGCTGGCACGACTTTGCTTACGACGTTGCAGGTGCCGCTGCTGGCTACAGTTTATACCAATCTCTTAAGTAACCCTTCCTTACTCTATTATTATCTTCCTTAATACTTCGCCCATCATCGAAGTATTGCTTAATGAAAAGCTTATAGTTGTGCTTTCTACATTAAGGAGAATTCTATGATTGCCGTGATCTTTGAAGCTATTCCAATTCCCGAACAAAAAGCGCGTTATTTTGAACTTGCCGCAAAGCTGAAATCTGAACTAATGAATATTGAGGGTTTTATTTCGGTTGAGCGTTTTCAAAGTATCACCACCGAAGGAAAAATTTTATCGCTTTCTTGGTGGGAAAATGAAGCCGCTATTATGGAGTGGAAACGTCATTTTATGCACCAAAGTGCGCAAAGTGAAGGGAAAAATTCCGTTTTCTCTCATTACCATATCCGAGTTGCAGAAACCATAAGGGATTATTCCTTCGATAAGGAGAATAACCATAATGTATGATATTCATGTTATTCTTGAAAACCAAGCAGGTACATTAGCATTACTCGCGACAACTTTAGGCCAACATGGTGTCGGCTTAGAAGGTGGAGGTGTCTTTTCTATCGATGGAAAAAGCCATGCTCACTTTTTAATCACACAGCCTGAAGAAGCTAAAAAGGCACTGACTAAAGCAGGTATACCAGTGGAAAGCATTTCACTGCCCGTAATTCGTAAATTAAAACAAGAGCAACCAGGTGAACTTGGTGCTATAGCACAGTGCCTAGCAGACCACCAAATTAATATCCTGATTCAATATAGTGATCATCATAATAGGTTAATACTCATAACTGATAACAATGAGCTCGCCTCAGAAGTAACTAAAAAATGGGATACCCCTAATGATAAAAAACAAAATTAGCCAACCCATTGATGAAAATGAGCATTTAGAAAAATCTATTTCAAAGGTTGCCTCTGCGATTGCTGACCCCTCTAGGGTCAGTATTCTCTGCGCACTAATGGATGGCAGGGCATGGACAGCCACAGAGTTAAGTACTGCGGCAAATATTGCGCCTTCAACAACCAGTGCTCACTTAACTAAATTGTTAAAAAACCACCTAATTAGCTGCTTATCACAAGGCCGGCACCGTTATTACCGGCTCGCGGGCTCAGACATTGCAGAATTGTTGGAAACACTAATGAGTGTATCCATGAAATTGGAATATAAAGCTCCAGTATCAACCCCTGTTCATCTGAGAAAAGCACGCACCTGCTATGATCACTTAGCAGGAGAAATTGCAGTTCAGATTTATGAGTTTATGGATAAAAATGGTTGGTTTACATCTAAAGAAAATAAATTATCCATTATTGGCATTGAGCAATTTAACAGCCTCAATATCAATATTTCAATGCACACTAAACGAAAAATGGCGTGTGCTTGTTTAGATTGGAGCGAAAGGCGTATGCACTTAGGCGGAAGCGCTGGAGCTGCGTTATTGCACGCTTTTGAACAAAATGAATGGATACTAAAGACAGCAGGCTACCGTGAAGTTATATTTACTACTAACGGCAAAAAAGCCCTAAAACGAATTTTTAACATTGATATCGCATAAACTCATCACTGGAGACGTGTATAATTTTCTTCGTTTTGCCATATCCCTCTAATACGCCAAGTAGTGAGTGATTACTCGCAGTCATATGCGCAGTGGATAAATACTATAACTCTGTACACGATACTCACTACAACCTCATTCACTTAAAAGTTAATAAGCCATTCTTAGCAAACAAATTCTCATGACATCTATTCAATAAACACTCAAGCTTCCACTCTTTATTTTATACCTCACAATTACATTCACCAAAGTAATAACTTCGATAGTCATGGAGATCAAATAAAGCGTTTAAATAGTTAAATGCGTGAGCTATTCTCATTATTTCAAATTAGTAGTGAATATTTATATATTCAACTAGTCCGTTGAAAAAAGCCCGATAGGTAATATAGGATGACTAACATAAAACTATTTAAGAGTGGGTTTTTAGATAGGCATAAAAACAAAAACCCCGTGATTTTCATCACGGGGCTTCGATAAGTGGCGGAACGGACGGGACTCGAACCCGCGACCCCCTGCGTGACAGGCAGGTATTCTAACCAACTGAACTACCGCTCCACTTATTCTTTCGCCTTTCGGCTGCTTATTATGAAAGCTCACAATAAGACTCTAATTTAATGTCTGGCAGTTCCCTACTCTCACATGGGGAGACCCCACACTACCATCGGCGCTACGGCGTTTCACTG